>JALSNA010000104.1 GCA_026987255.1 Hyphomicrobiales bacterium
TGTGCACACGGACAAAAACAAAGGCCCGTGCCCCCGTCCAACCACTTGCGTATCCTCTGGGTGGTTGGGCGGGGGCGCGGGCCGGAGCGAGTGCGCAAACCCCGTTTGCGCACACGGACAAAAAAAGGCCCGCTTCCCCTCCCGGACGCCTCACCTACAATCTGGGTGGCCGGGAGGGGGAGTGGGCCGGAGCGAGTGCGCAAACCCCGTTTGCGCACACGGACAAAGAACAAAGGCCCGTGCCCCCGTCCAACCACTTGCGTATCCTCTGGGTGGTTGGGCGGGGGCGCGGGCCGGAGCGAGTGCGCAAAACCCTTTTTGCGCACACAGACAAAAAAGAGGACGCGAACATGACCAACCCGGCCGCCAGACCGGCGCAGGAGCGCGAGATACCGTTCTACCGTCCGGTGGGCAACGAGTGTGAAATCTTCCAGAAAGCCTTCGAGCTGAAGCTGCCGCTTTTGCTCAAGGGCCCCACCGGCTGCGGCAAGACGCGCTTTGTCACCCACATGGCGGCCAGGCTGGGGCTGCCTTTGCAGACGGTGGCCTGCCATGACGACCTGGCGGCTGCCGATCTCACCGGGCGCTATCTGCTCAAGGGCGGCGAGACGGTGTGGACGGACGGGCCCCTGACCACGGCGGTGCGCCACGGCGGAGTGTGCTATCTCGACGAGGTGGTGGAGGCGCGCAAGGATGTCACCGTGGTGCTCCATCCGCTCACCGATGACCGCCGCATCCTGCCGCTGGAGCGCACCGGCGAGACCCTGGAGGCCCCCGGCGACTTCATGCTGGTCATTTCCTACAACCCCGGCTACCAGAACATCCTGAAAAGCCTCAAGCCCTCCACCCGCCAGCGCTTTTTGGCCCTGTCCTTCGATTACCCGCCGCTCGATGTCGAGACCGAGGTTGTGGGGCGCGAAACCGGCCTGGAGGACGGCAAGGCGCGGCTCATCGTGCGCCTGGCGCGCCGTTTGCGCTCCTTGAAGGACTACGATCTGGAGGAGGGCGCATCCACCCGCCTGGTCATCTATTGCGGCAACCTCATGGCCGCCGGGGTGCCCATCACCGAGGCCATCGAGGCGGCCCTCATCGAGCCGCTCAGCGATGACGAGGATGTCAAGGCCGGCCTGCGCGAAGCCGTGCTGGCGCTGGTGGATTGAGCGCATCCCGCCTTCGCGGGCGCCTGAACCTGAGGAGCGGGCCCATGGGCTTCAACATCTTCGAGCCGGAGGAGACCATCGGCGAGCTGTGGCACCGCATCATCGCCAGGCCCACCGACCTGCCCGCCTTCCCCGAGGCGGCGGCGCGCTTTTCCCAGTGCGCTGGCCGCCTGGGGGTGTTTTTCCGCGCCCTGGGAGGCGATCCGGGCATCGATCTGAAGGCCACCACCCGCGAAAGCACCAAAAACCGCCTGGGATGGTTTCAGAAACTGGGCCATTCCGCCTTTCTGGTGCCGCGCGCGCGCATCGATGGCGACATCCTCCTGCTGCCCGAGGACATCGACGTTTTCCCCGATGCGGATCTCAACGCCGATCTCTATTACTGGTTGACCGCCTGGGCGGCCGCGGTGGGTCAGGCCTGGCCGAAGCGCCATGCCGACCCGCTGCGCGCCGACGCCGAGGCCCTGCGCTTTGCCCTGGCGGTGACCTTGCGCACCCTGGCCCGCGCTCCGGGCCTGCGCGCCCGCTATCGCAGGCTGGCCCGCGCCGCCCTGGATGTGCGCCCCAAACGCGCCCTGCCGCCCGCCGAGGCGGCGGTGGAGCAGGCCATATGCGCCCTGCTGGCCGACGATACGGAACCGGCTCGCGACAACCCCGTGCTGGCCGCCATTTTGGACCCGCAGGACGATCTTTCCGGCCTCGATGCCCCGCGCGGCTACCGCACCTTCCTGCCGGTGCCCATCTGGGGCGATGCCCTGCCCATGCGCGAACGGCAAAGCTCGCCGGAGCGCGACGATGCCGCCGCCAGCCAGGGCGGCAATGAGGAAGAAGAGGAGGAGAACGACAAGACCTACAAGGGCAAGAGGCGCGATTCCGACGAGGCCGGCAAGAAGGATCCGCTCATCCTGCACCGCTTCGAATCCATCCTGTCGCTGGCCGAGTTCCTCAACATGAACCGCCTGATCGACGATGAACAGGACGAGGAGGAGGCGAAGAAGGCGCGCGACGACATGGACGAGATTTCCCTCGCCGATGTGGAGGAAAAGCCCAGGACGCGCCTGAAGTTCGATCTCGACCTGGCCCCGGAGGACGTGGAGCTTGAGCGCCTGGCCGCCGAGCACGTCTATCCCGAATGGGATTACCGCAGGCGCGATTACCTGCCCGCCCATTGCCGCGTGCTCACCCGCACCGCCGAGGAGCGCGAGGGCGAGGACATCTGGGCCCCGGACGCGGCCATGCGGCGGCGCATCCGTGCCGTCAGGCGCCAGTTCGAGGCCCTGCGGCCGAAGCGCGAAATCCTGCGCCGCCAGCTCGACGGGCATCAGTTCGACATGGACGCCCTGGTGCGCTCGTTTGCCGATCTGGCCGCCCACGGAGAGGGCTCGGACCGCATCTACATGCAGGCCCGCCAGCAGGCGCGCGATCTGGCCGTGGCGGTGCTCTTCGATTCCTCGCGCTCGACGGAAAGCTACGTGGATGGCCGCCAGGTCATCGACATCGCCCGCGAGGCCCTCACGGCGCTGACCGAGGGGCTGGCCGCCTGCGGCGATGATTACGCCATCTATGCCTTCTCCTCCATCCGCCGCAACCGCGTCTACGTGAACACCATCAAGGGCTTCGATGAGGGCCGCAATCCGGCCATTTACCGCCGCATCGCCTCCCTCAGGCCCGGTTTCTATACCCGCCTCGGCGCGGCGGTGCGCCACGTCTCGCGGCAATTGGAGGCGCGGCCCAACAGCAAGCGGCTGCTGCTGGTCATCACCGATGGCAAGCCCAACGATCTGGATCACTACGAGGGCCGCTATGGCGTGGAGGACACCGCCAGGGCCATAGCGGAGGCGCGCAAGCTGGGCCAGAAGGTCTTCGGCGTCACCATCGACGCCAGGGCGCAGGGCTATTTCCCCTATATCTTCGGCCGCAACGCCTATGCCATCGTCTCCAGGGCGGCGAAACTCTCCCAGGCCCTGCCCATGCTTTACCGCCATCTGGTCGCATGAGGGCTTTTGTGTGATCCATGCTACAGAACAGCCCGCCCGCGCGCGGCACAAAGGGGCGAGAAGCAAAAGAGGGGAGCGATCATGACGCAAAGAGGCGAAACATCGCTGGATGAAGGCTGGGGGCCGCTGTCGCAACTGCCCGGCAACCCGATGATCTGGCTGCTCATCATTTCCGAGATCGCCGTCTTCGGGGCCGGTTTCGCCGGGTTCGTCATTTCCTTCCTGATCGACCCGCAGACCTTCACCACCTCCCAGGACACACTCAACCGCCTGGACGGGGCCATCAACACCATGGTGCTCATCACCTCCGGCCTCTTCGCCGCCCTGGCGGTGCGCGAGGAAGCGGACGGCAGGACCGCCCGCATGCGCGCCTTCATCGCCCTGGCCATCCTCACCGGCATTGTCTTTCTGGCGGTGAAATACGTCGAGTATTCCACCGAGATCGCCTACGGGCACCTCATGGGCACCAACAACTTCTACACGCTCTATTATCTGCTCACCGGCTTTCACGCCCTGCACGTGGTTCTGGGCATCGTCATCCTGGCCATCGTCGCCTGGAAGCATTCGCTGGACAACCTGGAGACCGGCGCGGCCTTCTGGCACATGGTCGATCTCATCTGGGTCATTCTCTTCCCCGTCGTCTATCTCATGCGCTGAGGTCCTTCATGAGCAAATCCGCTGGCCATCCCTCGCACAACCTGCCCTCCAGGCGCGCCCTGCTGGCCGCCTGGGCCATTCTCATGGCGCTGACCGTGGGCACCATGCTGGCCGGGCACGTGACCTCCTCGCGCTCCCTCGGCCTGGCCTGGACGGCCGCCCTGCTGGCCATCAGCTGGGCCAAGGCGCGCACCATCCTGTCCGTCTACCTGAACCTGCGCGCCGCCCCGCGCGGCTGGCAATCGGGCTTCAACGGCGCGCTCATCTTCCTGCTGCTGCTCCTGTTGGGCCTTTACGCCATCGGCGCGGCCGGTCTCATCCCGCGCTGACCTGCTCCGCCAGACCCCGTGCCATCCGGCGCGCACCCTGGCGGCGCGCACCGGCAAATCCTTGCCGCCATGGCTGAATCCGTAGTGAATTGCACCATATTACGGAGTCGCATGTGAAGTATTCACAACAGATTGAATACACAGAATTTTCTGGCATTCTGACAATCCGTGAATTGCAAGGTTCTGACAGATTTTCTGTCAGAACCTTGCAATTTACTTGGGGCCAAAAATGATGTCCTGCTGACGCCGGGCCGCCCCAAGTCAGCAGGACGCCTTGTTTTTCCTGAAGAAAAGTATTTCCAGCCTGCCAGGCAGGCTGGATAACTTTTCTTCACGTCCGACTAGCAAAAAAGG
>JALSNA010000105.1 GCA_026987255.1 Hyphomicrobiales bacterium
TTGGCGCCCCCCCGGAGCTTCTGGGGGCGGCCCTTGAGACCCTGGCGCGGCCCGATGACGGCCTGGCCGGGACCTTGCGCGCCGCCCTGGCCGATGATCTGCCCCTGATGGCCCGCGATGGCGGCTTCGTGCGCCCCGGATATCTGCCCAGGCTCGATGAGCAGCGCGCCCTGCGCGACGAATCGCGCAAGGTCATTGCCGCCCTGCAGGCCAAATATGCCGAAATGACCGGCGTGAAGTCCCTCAAGGTGAAGCACAACAACGTGCTGGGCTATTTCATCGAGGTCACGGCGGCCAACGCGGAGCGCCTGCAACGGCAGCCGGAAACCTTCATCCACCGCCAGACCATGGCCAATGCCATGCGCTTTTCCACCGTCGAGCTGGCGGAGCTGGAGGCGAAGATCGCCGCCGCCTCGGCCCGCGCCGAGGCTCTGGAGATGGAGGTTTTCGATCAGCTCGTGGCGCGGGTGTCGGAACTGGCTCCCCTGCTGGCCGCCAAGAGCGCCGCCCTGGCGCGCCTCGATGTCTGCGCCGCCCTGGCCGAGGTCGCGGTCCTGCGCCGCTGGGTGCGGCCGGTGGTGGACGAATCGCGCACCCTGTTCATCCACGGCGGCCGCCATCCGGTGGTGGAGGCCGCCCTGGACAAGGCCGGCGAGGGGCCCTTCATGCCCAATGACTGCTTTCTCGCCGCCCGTGGCCAGGAGGGCCCGCCCCCCGATCCGGCCCCGCGCGAGGGCCTGGAGCCGGCCGCCATCTGGCTGGTCACCGGCCCCAACATGGCCGGCAAGTCCACCTACCTGCGCCAGAACGCATTGATCGCCATTCTCGCCCAGGCCGGCTCCTTCGTGCCCGCCGAGGCGGCCCGCATCGGCGTGGTGGACCGGCTCTTTTCGCGCGTCGGGGCCTCCGACGATCTGGCCCGCGGGCGCTCCACCTTCATGGTCGAGATGGTGGAGACCGCCGCCATCCTCAACCAGGCCACGCCGCGCTCCCTGGTCATTCTCGACGAGATCGGCCGCGGCACCGCCACCTTCGACGGTCTGGCCATCGCCTGGGCGGCGGTGGAGCATCTGCACGAGGTCAACCGCTGCCGGGCCCTTTTCGCCACCCATTACCACGAGATGACGGCGCTGGCGCAAAAGCTCGAATCATTGGCCAACGTCACCGTCAAGGTGCGCGAATGGAAACACGAGATCGTCTTTCTGCACGAGGTCGGCCCCGGCGCCGCCGACCGCTCCTATGGCATCCAGGTGGCCCGTCTGGCCGGGTTGCCCGCCGCCGCCGTGGCCCGCGCCGAAGAGGTGCTGAAGATGCTCGAGGAAAGCCGCCAGCAAGGCGGCGCAAGCCAGCTCATTGACGATCTGCCGCTGTTTTCCGCCGCCGCCGCCCGGCCCACGGGGGATGCGGCGCAAGCCCCGCCCCATCTGCAGGAGCTGCACGAGGCCCTGGCGGCCATCAACCCGGACGACATGACCCCCCGCGAGGCCCTGGAGGCGCTCTATGCGCTGAAGGAGAAAATTGCTAAGCAATGAGGAATGGCCCCTTTCCGGGTGCGAACGATATGGCGGCGGACATGAGCGAGACGGACATTCTGGAGCCATCCTCCATCGACTGGGACAAGCCCGTGGCCATCGGCCAGGGGATGGATGACATGCTGGCCCGGCTGGGCGCACGGCACGGCTTCAATTCGGCCGCATTCCGCCGCGACATGCTCGCCGGTTGCAAGCAGATCGTCGCCCTGTCGCGCCAGCATGCCGAAAAGCGCCTGCTTGAAACCCGCAAGGGGCTGGAGTGCGCCCGCTATCTGTCGCAGGTGCAGGACGAGATCATCGCCTCGCTCTATGACCTGGCCTCCAGCAAGCTCTATCCGGCCATCAACCCCACCTCCGGCGAGCGCGTCTCGGTCATCGCCGTGGGCGGATACGGGCGCGGCACCCTGGCCCCGGGCTCCGACATCGACCTGCTCTTCGTGCTGCCCTACAAGCAGACCGCCTGGGGCGAGCAGATGGCCGAATACCTGCTCTACATGCTCTGGGATCTGGGCTTCAAGGTGGGCTATTCGTCGCGCTCGGTGGATGAGTGCATCCGCCTTTCGCGTGAGGACAACACCATTCTCACCGCCACCCTGGAGGCCCGCTACATCTGCGGCGACGAGGCGCTCTATGCGGAGCTGACCAGGCGCTTCCGCGACGAGGTGGTCTCCTCCGATCCGGCCCAGTTCATCGCCGGCAAGCTGGCTGAGCGTGATGCCCGCCACAGGCGCTTCGGCGAGAGCCGCTATCTGGTCGAGCCCGACGTCAAGGAGGGCAAGGGGGGCTTGCGCGATCTGCACACCCTGTTCTGGATCGGCAAGTATGTCCACGGCGTGCAGGATGTCGAGGGCCTGGTGGCCCACGGGCTGTTCACCAGGGCCGAGCTGCGCCGCTTTCTCAAGGCGGAGGATTTCTTCTGGGCGGTGCGCTGCCACATGCATTTCATCGCCGGGCGCGAGGACGACAAGCTGAGCTTCGGCATGCAGCCGCAGGTGGCCGAGCGCATGGGATACCGCTCCAGCCGCGGCATGAAGCACGTGGAGCGCTTCATGCGCCATTATTTCCTGCACGCCAAGGAGGTGGGCGATCTGACGCGCATCTTCTGCTCGGTGCTGGAGGAGCGCCAGATGAAGCCCGCGCCGCGCCTCTCCCGCCTGCTTGGCGGTCTGCTGGGCCGCGCCAGGGGCGGGCGCCAGCGCATCGATGCCGGTTTCGTCATCGAAAACGGCCGTCTCAACATCACCGGCAAGGAGGTCTTCAGGGACAGGCCCATCAACATGCTGCGGCTTTTCGCCCTGGCGGACGAACATGGCGTGGGCATTCATCCGGAGGCCCTGGCCGTCCTGCGCCGCTCATTGAAATACATCACCAATGAGGTGCGTTCCGATCCCGAGGCCAATGCCCTGTTCCTGCATCTGTTGTGCGAGACCTCCGATCCGGAAGACATCCTGCGCAAGCTCAACGAAGCCGGCGTCCTGGGCCGCTTCATCCCCGAGTTCGGCCGCATCGTGGCGCTCATGCAGTTCAACATGTATCACCACTTCACGGTGGACGAGCACCTGATCCGCACCGTCGGCTGGCTGGCGCGCATCGAGCGCGGCGAGCTGAAGCAGGAACATCCCCTCTCCTGGGAGATCATCAACCGCCTGGCCTCCCGCCGGGTGCTCTATGTGGCCGCCCTGCTGCATGACATCGCCAAGGGCCGCCCGGAGGATCATTCCGTGGCCGGCGAGACAATTGCCCGCAGGCTGTGCCCGCGCCTGGGCCTGAGTGCGGCGGAAACCGAGCTGGTGGCCTGGCTGGTGCGCCATCACCTGGTGATGAGCGAAACCTCGCAGATGCGCGATCTGAGCGATTTCAAGACCATTCTCGATTTCGCCGAAGTCGTGCAGTCGCCCGAGCGGCTGAAGCTGCTGCTCATCCTCACCGTCATCGACATCCGCGCCGTCGGCCCCGGCGTCTGGAACGGCTGGAAGGGGCAATTGCTGCGCACCCTCTATTACGAGACCGAGCCGGTGGTCTCCGGCGGCCATGCCTCCATTCCCCAGGCCCAGCGCGTCGCCGCCGCCAGGGAGGCCTTCATCGAGGCCATCGGCTGGCCGCGCGACAAGGCGCAAGATTACGTCAAGCTCCATTACGATCCCTATTGGCTGACCACCGATACCGAACACCAGGTGCGCCATGCGCGCCTCATCACCGGAGCCGGGGAGGGGGACGAAAATATCGCCATCGGCATCCACACCGATGCCTTCACGGCGGTGACCGAAATCACCGTCTACACCCCGGATCATCCCCATCTTCTGGCCCTGCTCACCGGCGCCTGCGCCGCCGCCGGGGCCAATATCGTCGGCGCCAAGATCTTCACCACCGCCCGGGGCATGGCGCTCGATACCCTCATCCTGCAAAGGGAGCTGGCCGAGGATGCCGATGCCGAAAGGCGCGCCCGGCGCATCGCGGAGATGATCCGCAAGGCCCTGCGCGGCGAGGTCAACCTGCCGAAACTGGTCGCCCAGGCCAGCCAGCCCAGGGGGCGCATGGAGGCCTTCCGGGTCACCCCCCACGTCATCATCAACAACGAATCCTCGAACCGCTTCACCGTCATCGAGGTGGCCGGCAAGGACCGCATCGGCCTGCTCTATCACCTGACCACGACGCTGTTTTCCCTCTCGCTCAACATCGCCTCGGCCCAGATCACCACCTTCGGCGAGCGCGCCGTCGATGTCTTCTATGTCACCGACCTGACCGGCGCCAAGATCACCTCCGAAACCCGCCAGGCGATCATCAGCGAAAGCCTGAAACGGGTGCTGGACGACAGCCGGAACGGAAAGGAAGCGGCATGAACGGGCGCGGGGCCACCAGGCCGCTTGACGGGGGCGAGGCGATGGACACAGGCTCGATTTATCCTCCTTTCCAGAAGACGCAAAACAATGCATGCGGGCGCTCGCCGTCACCGGGGGAGGGGCCA
>JALSNA010000106.1 GCA_026987255.1 Hyphomicrobiales bacterium
CCGCCACAAAAGCCGGAGCCAAAGCCGGAGCCGCCCAAGCCCGCCCCGGCACAAAAGCCGGAGCCGAAGCCGGAGCCGCCCAAGCCCGCCCCGGCACAAAAGCCGGAGCCAAAACCGGAGCCGCCCAAGCCTGCCCCGGCACAAAAGCCGGAGCCAAAACCGGAGCCGCCCAAGCCTGCCCCGGCACAAAAGCCGGAGCCAAAACCGGAGCCGCCCAAGCCCGCCCCGGCACAAAAGCCGGAGCCAAAGCCGGAGCCGCCCAAGCCCGCCCCGGCACAAAAGCCGGAGCCAAAGCCGGAGCCGCCGAAACCGGACTCCAAGCCTGATCCGGTGGAAAAACTCGAGGCCCTGAAGAAGGAGAGTGTCTTCGACAAAGGCCCAAAACCGCAGCAGGATGAACAGCAGGAAATGCCTGCTGCCGCTGCGGAAGAAGAGGTGCTCTACATCATCGAGGAACGCATCATTCGCGGCCGTCCGGCGCGCATCCTTTCCGATGGCACAATCGAAGCCGAACTGGATGAAGGCTGGCTGCGGTTCGAAAACCGTGACCACCTGGATGAATATCTTGACGCGCTTGAAGACCTCAAACGGCTCTGATCCTCTCAGGCCGTCAGAGCGACAAGAGCGCGTTGCGAGGCGCTGGTGATTGTCTGGGCAGCGAGGATTTCGGCCCGCGAGCTTTCCAGCACGCGCCTGGGCGGGAAGGAGATGGTGACTCTCAAACCGCCGGTTTCGCGGTTGCCAATGGTCAGCCTGGCATCGTGCAGACGCGCCAGGCCATTGACGATGGGCAGGCCCAGGCCCGCGCCCTCCACCGCGCGGGTCATGGCGGCCGCGCCGCGGGTGAAGGACTTCAGGATGGTTTTCAACTCGGTTTGGGGAATGCCTTCGCCATTGTCGGCCACCTGAATCTCCAGCCCGCCGGCACCGGTGCGGCGGGCGCGCAGCACAATGTGGCCGCCGTCGGGGGTGAACTTCACCGCATTGGACAACAGGTTCAGCCAGATCTGGCGCACCGCGCGGCTGTCGGCCAGCAGATGGGGCAAGCGGGCGGGAAACTCCCATTCCACCTGCAAGCCTTTCTCTCTGGCCCGGGCTTCCACCATGTGCAGGGCGGCTCTGGCCTCGCCGCGCACATCCACCATCTCCTCGCGCAGTTCGCGCTTGCCCGCCTCTATGCGCGACAAATCGAGAATGTCGTTGATGAGCGACAAAAGATAGCTGCCGGACTTGTGAATGTCCGAGGCATAGTCCCTGTATTGCGGCACCGGCAAAGGCCCCAGCATTTCCGACGAGATGATTTCGGAAAAGCCCATGATGGCATTGAGCGGCGTGCGCAATTCATGGCTCATGGTGGCCAGGAAGCGCGATTTCGCCCTGGAGGCCTGCTCGGCGCGGCGCCGCGCACGCTCGGCGCGGTCACGTTCGGCCTGCAATTCATGGATGAGCTTTTCGCGCTGCGACTTGAAGATCAGCATGTCGCGGGCGGTGCTTTGCAGGCGGCGCGAAAGCTGGATGAAGAAAATCTCGACGATGACGGCAATGGCCCCCATGATGGCATAGAGGGCATCGGCCTGCATGATGCAGCGCAGGACGATGCTGAGGGTGATCAGGCCGGTTCCGGCCAGCACCACGGGCATGAAGTTGGCGGCGATGAGGATGCGCACCGCAACCACGGTCATGAGCACGGAGATCATGAAAACGTGTTGCAGGCCATTGCCCTCCTGCCAGAAGAAGAACAGAGGCACGGACCAGCAGGCAGCCATGAAAAACTCCGAGGCCGCGAGCATGCCCAGCCAGTCGCTGAGGCGCGACTGCGCACCGGCGGAGGTTTCGTAGAGACGGCAGATCACCAGCTGCACGAGCTGGCAAAGCAAGATGCCGGTCAGCCACATGCCCAGATAGGCCGCGGGCGTCCAGGCATAATTGGCAATGGCGAAGAGCAGCGCCAGAAAGGGCAAGGCCAGGGAGACGCGCAACTGGTTGCGCACGAACAGGCGCATGAGATCGCGCTCCCAGGCATTTGCGCCGGAGGTGGCCAGGTGTGAGGGCTTCCCGCGCCCCTTTCGCGCCTGTTTGCGAATTTGGCTATCGAGCAATTCCAGCGGATCGAATCGCGCGGCTATGCTTTCGTGCCTGAACACTGCGGTTCGCCTCCTTGAGTCCTTGTTGGCCGGATTTCTTGACGATCCTGGCTTGCATCTGCCGCATGGTAGGCAAAAAGTTTTAAGGGCGGCTTCCCGAAGATGGTAAAAAGCCCATGAAGAGGAGAAGGAATTTGTCCAGGATGTCATGACGGAAACCCTTCAGAGCCTGCTTGACGCCATTGGCTCTTGCCGCATCTGCCTGGATGCGCCGGATGGCCCTGCCCTGCCGCATGGGCCGCGGCCGGTGTTGCAGGTTTCGGCGCGGGCGCGGCTGCTGGTGGCCGGACAGGCGCCCGGCGTGCGGGTGCATGCCTCGGGGCGGCCTTTTACCGATCCGTCCGGGGAGCGGCTGCGCGCCTGGATGGGGATCGGGCCGGAAACTTTTTATGATGCACGGCGGGTGGCCATCGCGCCCATGGGCTTTTGCTTTCCCGGGCAGGACGGACGCGGGGGCGATCTGCCGCCGAGGCGCGAATGCGCGGCGCACTGGCGCGGCGCACTCATGGCGGCGCTGCCCAATATCGAGCTGGTGCTGGCCATAGGCCAATATGCGCAAGCCTGGCATCTGGGAAAGCTGCGCCGCAAGACGCTCACCGAAACGGTGCGCAACTGGCGCGCCTATGGCGATCTTGCGCCGCGCATCATCCCCCTGCCCCATCCGAGCTGGCGCAACAATGCCTGGCTGAAGCGCAATCCGTGGTTCGAAAAGGAGCTGCTGCCGGTGGTGCGCCGCGAGGTGGCGCGGCTGACGGATGCCGGATAATCCCCTAGGGTCAGGACTCATAAAGAGGGATGACATATGCAGGATTTAGGCAAAATATCAGCTTTCTTTCGTCCGCAGGCAATACTTGAAGGTATTGTCAAGGGCGAAAGGGCGCTGATATGCAGCATAAATCCTGCAGTAGCCGTGCAAATTTATGGGTCCTGACCCTACCCCGCCTGTCTGGCGGCCATGTGTTCGCGCACCATGTCGAGGGCTTCACGGAGGACACGTGCATCTGCGCCGGCGCGGGTGGCGTTTTCCGACAGATGGCGGCGGTAGAGGCGGGCGCCGGGCAGGCCGTGGAAGAGGCCCAGGGTGTGCTTGGTCATGGCGTTGAGGGGCACGCCCTGCGCCAGCTTTTCCTCCACGTAGGGAATGAAGCGCTCCATGGCCTCGATGGGCGAGGCAACGGGGGCAGGATCGCCGAAAAGCTCCGCGTCCACCCGGGCCAGCAGCCAGGGGGTGTAATAGGCGGCGCGGCCTATCATGACGCCATCCACATGGGCCAGCTCCTGGCGGCAGGCATCCATGCTGTCCAGCTCGCCGTTGATGATGATTTCCAGATCCGGCCGGCGGGCTTTCAGGCGGTGAACGCGGGCGCGGTTGAGCGGCGGCCTGGTGCGGTTTTCCTTCGGGCTGAGGCCCTCCAGCCAGGCCTTGCGGGCATGGACGATGAAAGTGCGCACCCCGGCGGCGGCCACGGTATCGATGAAGCGGTCCAGATCCTCATCATCGTCCATGTCATCGACGCCGACGCGGCACTTGACGCTCACCGGGATATCCACCTGCTCCATCATGGCGGCGGCGCAACGGGCCACGGTCTGCGGCTCCTTCATGAGCACGGCGCCAAAGCGGCCCTTCTGCACCCTGCCGGAGGGGCAGCCGACATTGATGTTGATGGCGTCATAGCCCCATTCGGCTCCGATTCGCGCCGCCTGCGCCATCTTTTGCGCATCGGAGCCGCCGATCTGCAGGACCACCGGATGCTCGCTTTCGGAAAAGCCCAAAAGGCGCTCCCTGTCACCGTGGATGATGGCGGCGGCGGTGACCATCTCGGTATAGAGAATGGCGCGGCGGCTCAAGATACGGTGGAAGGCGCGGCAGTGACGGTCCGTCCATTCCATCATGGGGGCGACGGAGAAGCTCTTGGCAAGGGATGTCATGGGCGCCTTTTCAGCATGAGAATGGTTCGCAAGGCAAGCGAAAAGCAAGGCCGTTTCATCATATGGTGGGGAAGGCCGGTGCGCATGGGCGTGCTTTTTTGCACGGAGGTGCGTCGCACCGGCCCGCGCCCCCTCCCATCCACCCAGGATTATACGCGAGGCGGATGGGAGGGGGCACGGGCCTTTCTTTGTGCACGGAGGTGCGTCGCACCGGCCCGCGCCCCCGCCCGGCCACCCAGAGGATAGGTGAGGCGTCCGGGAGGGGGAGCGGGCCTGCTTTTTTGTCTGTGTGCGCAAAAGGGTTTGCGCACTCGCACCGGCCCACGCCCCCTCCCAACCACCCAGGATTATGCGCAAGGCGGATGGGAGGGGGCATGGGCCTGCTTTTT
>JALSNA010000107.1 GCA_026987255.1 Hyphomicrobiales bacterium
CCCTACTTGTTCCAGGCCAGATGGTTGATGAAATAGCTCCTGATGGCGCGCACCATGGCGCGCGCCGTCCGCGCCCGCCAGCGGGCCGACTGCATATTGGCCAGATCGGCGGGATTGGAGACATAGCCCAGCTCGACGAGCACCGAGGGCACGTCCGGATCGCGCAGGACGCGAAAATCGGCGGAACGCACCGGCTTGGTGCGCAGACGCGCCACGCGGCGCATCTGGCTGGCCAGACTGCGGGCCACGAAGACGGAATTGTTCTTGGTCTCGCGCATGGTCAGATCGATGAGGATGCCCTTGACCTCGTCGCTGCCCGCGCCCAGGTCCACCCCGTTGATGACATCGGCGGCATTTTCCGCCTTGGCCAGATCGGCGGTCTCTTCGTCCGAGGCCTGCTCGGAGAGCGTATAGATGGCCGCGCCTCGCGCCCCGCGGGTGCGGAACTTGTCGGCATGGATGGAGATGAACAGGCTGGCATGGCGGGAGCGGGCGAACTTGACCCGCTCGCGCAGGGTCAGGAAGCTGTCGCCGGTGCGGGTCAGGGCGACGCGGAACCTGCCGGTGGCGCGCAGGGCATCGCGCAAGCTGCGGGCAAAGGCCAGAACCAGGGTCTTTTCCATCACCTTGCCGCCCTGGGCGCCGGGATCCTTGCCGCCGTGACCGGGATCTATGACGATGAGCGGCAAAGAGCGCGCAGATGCGGGCCTTTTGCCCCTCTTGCGCGGCGCCTTTTTCTTCCGGGCCGTCTTTTTCCCCCGGTGGGGCCCTCTGGCGCGTCCATCCTCGAAGGGCAAAGGATCGTTCCTCAACAGATCGGCGATGGAGGATGGCGCAGGGCCTTTCGCCCCTCTTTCCACCAGATGGCGGTAGGCGCTCGAGACCAGGGGCAGATCTTCGGGCACCGGATCGTGGGCCCGCAGGGGAGGCAGGGCTTGTGGTTGCGGCTTTCCCGCCTGTTGCGCGGCAGAGGCCAAAAGGGCGTTGAAGGTGTCCGGATCGGTGCGCACCAGATCCACCACCAGGCGCGCCGGCAATCCGTCCTGCGGATGCAGGATGTAGGACTTGCTGATCAGCACCGGGGCGGTGGTCTCCATGACGATGCGCGCCTTGCCCTTGCCCATGCGGCCATACCGGAAGGTGCGCACAAGGCCCCTGCCCTTCTGACCGGCGCCCTTGCCAAGGCGGAAATCCACCTCGGGCAGATCGATCATGACGCGATAGGGATTGGCCAGGACATAGACATTGAAGGGAATGGCGAAACTCAGATCGGCGATGAAGCGGGTCTTGCCGCCATCGCCATCGAGGCGCGCATCCGTGGCCACGGGCACCGCCAGGGAGGCGGCGCGCGCCGTGCCGGAGGCGGGCAGAAACAGCCCCCAGAACAGGCCCAGCAGAACCAGCGCCAGGAGCCGGACAGCCCCCTCGCCAGCCGCCGCATGGCGGGATGTCTGTGTGTTCGCGCAGGTCATGGATTGTCGTGCGGCCTTGATGGTCATGCAGGCTCCCGTGGCTGCGGGCATTGTAATTTTTCAAGGGTTAACCAGCAGTTAGCCCGCCTGATCGAGAGGGAAAAATTCATTCCGGCTTGCCATCGGGGCGCGCAGGGCATAGAAAGGTAATGTGATTCAAGAGCAGGCTGCGCGGCGTCTTTGCGCCAGCTGTCCTGACTCGCAAGATTTCGCTCGCGGCCGGAGGCCTCCGGGACGGTTTTGCCTCCTGTGCCGCGCGAGCGTTTGGGAACGGGTCCAATGCCCAAGGGGGCGGGCCAACTGCAAAGGTTCTTCGCCGTTTGCTCCCCAGTGGAGGCGGCGGGAAAGTATCAACCAATGACGGGCACGAACGTGAACATATCCCCGCCCTCCCTGCCACAGCTCGGAGACGGCGCGGCGCGATATGCGCAACTTTCGCCATGCGGGGCCTTGGCCCTGGCGGGACGGGCCCGTATCTGCATTCACGCCGGACACTCACGCAGCCATCCGCCCTTCCCGGAGGGGCGCACGGGAGTGCGCGCATCTGTCTGGCGCTCAGGGACACGCCATCATGGCCACGACAAAAACACCAAAGAACAAGACGATGCTGATCGACGCCTCCCACCCGGAAGAAACCCGCGTGGTGGTGGTGCGCGACAGCAAGATTGCCGAATTCGACTATGAATCCGCCCTGCGCAAGCAGCTGAAGGGCAATATCTATCTCGCCAAGGTCACCCGCGTGGAGCCATCCTTGCAGGCCGCCTTCGTCGATTATGGCGGCAACCGCCATGGCTTTCTGGCCTTCAATGAAATCCACCCGGACTACTACCAGATCCCCATGGCCGACCGCGAGGCCCTGCGCCAGGAGGAAGAGGAAAGCGCCGCCGAGGAGGATGCCGAGGAGCAGGCCTCCGAAGCATCCGGGAGCGGCGAGGATGGCGAAGATGGCGTCGATGCCGTGGGCGCCGAGGACGCCCTTGAGGAGCTTCCCGAGCGCAAGCCGCGCAAGCGCCGCCGCAACTACAAGATTCAGGAGGTCATCAAGCGCCGCCAGGTCATGCTGGTGCAGGTGGTCAAGGAGGAGCGCGGCAACAAGGGCGCGGCCCTGACCACCTACCTGTCGCTGGCCGGGCGCTATTGCGTGCTCATGCCCAATACCGCCCGTGGCGGCGGCATCTCGCGCAAGATCACCGACCCCAAGGACAGAAAGCGGCTGAAGAAGATCGCCTCGGAGATCCAGGTGCCGGAGGGCATGGGCCTGATCATCCGCACCGCCGGCGCGCAGCGCACCAAGGCGGAGATCAAGCGCGATTTCGATTACCTCATGCGGCTGTGGGAGAACATCCGCGATCTGACCTTGAAATCCACCGCCCCGGCCCTGGTCTATGAAGAGGGCAACCTGGTCAAGCGCGCCATCCGCGATCTTTACACCAAGGACGTGTCGGAAATCCTGGTGGAGGGCGAGGCGGCCCACAAGGAGGCCAAGGGCTTCATGAAGATGATGATGCCCTCCCATGCGCGCAACGTGAAGCATTACAAGGATCCCATCCCGCTTTTCGCCCGCTACAAGGTGGACGCCCAGCTCGACGGGCTGTTTTCGCCCGTGGCGCCGTTGCCCTCCGGCGGCTATCTGGTGATCAACCAGACGGAAGCCCTGGTCTCCATCGACATCAACTCCGGCAAGTCCACCCGCGAGCACTCCATCGAGGACACCGCGCTGAAGACCAACCTGGAAGCGGCCGAGGAGATCGCCCGCCAGTTGCGGCTGCGCGACCTGGCCGGCCTGATCGTCATCGACTTCATCGACATGGAGGAAAAGCGCAACAACCGCGCCGTGGAGCGCAAGCTCAAGGAATCGCTCAAGGGCGACAGGGCGCGCATCCAGGTGGGCCGCATCTCCCATTTCGGCCTGCTGGAAATGTCGCGCCAGAGGCTGCGCCAGGGCATGCTGGAGAACGCCACCCGCGCCTGCCCGCACTGCTTCGGCACCGGCGTGATCCGCTCGGTGTCCTCCTCGGCCCTGTCGGTGCTGCGCGGCATCGAGGAGGCGCTGAACAAGACCCGCAATCCGGCGCTCACCGTGCGCTGCAACGCCGATGTGGCCTTCTACATCCTCAACGAGAAGCGCGACCATCTCATGGCCCTGGAGCAGATGAACGATCTGTCCATCTACATCGAGCCGGACCGCGAAATCGCCCCGGCGGCCTTCGAGATCGTCAAGAGCACGCGCAAGCATCCCCAGCGCAAGCGCGCACCCCAGGGCACGGTGCGCATGGACACCGCCTTGCGCGAACAAAACGCCGCCGAAGTGCAGGCGGAAGAGGCCCCCGAGGAGACGCCCGCATCGCGGGAGAACGGCGAGGAGGCCAATGGCGGCCAGCAGCCGGCCCGCAAGAAGCGCCGCCGCCGCGGCCGCCGGGGCGGACGGCGGGCGCGCGAGCGGGCGCAGACGAAAATGAACACCCTGATGCAGCCGCGCGATCCGGCGGACAGCCAGGGCCGCTATTCGCCCTACAGGATCGTCGACATGGGATCCATGGTGATGATCGTGCGCGTCCGCAAGGACAAGCCGCACGAGCCAGAGGCAAAAAAGCGCCGTTTGCAACCGCAGCGGCGCTCCGCCCCCAAGGGTTCGCCCTTCGAGGTGGTGGATCAGGGCGATACCGTGCTTCTGGTCAGGCGCAAGGTCAAGCCGCAAAAGGCCCGCAAGTCCCGCGGCGGACGTGGAAGGGGCCGCCGGGGAGGCCGGAACCGCCGCCCCGCCAACCGCCGCCAGGCCCCGCGCGCCGCGGAGTGAGACCAAACATCGCCTGGAACCGGTCTGGAGCGTTTTTTCGCGCCAGGCCGGTTTTGTCGGACGTGAAGAAAAGTTTTCCAGCCTGCCTGGCAGGCTGGAAATACTTTTCTTCAGGAAAAACAAGGCGTCCTGCTGACTTGGGGCGGCCCGGCGTCAGCAGGACATCATTTTTGGCCCCAAGT
>JALSNA010000108.1 GCA_026987255.1 Hyphomicrobiales bacterium
TCGGCGCCGGGGTCATCCGCCTGCGCATTTCGCTGCGCACCCGGGCGCGCAGGGCCACCAGCCGCTGGCGCGTCGGCCGCAGCAGATCCGGCGAGGCCAGAAGATAGGCGATATCCGCATTCAGCCGCCGCAAGGCCCGCAAGGTCATGCGTGGCAGATCTTGGCGGCGCGCCAGAAGGATGCGCGCGGCGCGCTCATCGGCTGAAAGGGCAGGGGTGTTGCGCCTGCGCAATTCCGTCTGCACGGCTGCGCGCAGTCTTGCCAGCCTTTGCCGGGTGGCCCTTTGCAGGCCGGGGGCGCTCAGCAAAGCGGTGATATCCTGCCGCAACCTGCGCAGCGCCGGGCGCGCCATGGCGCGCAAATCATGACGGCGCGCCAAAAGGGCACGCGCATCCAGCTCGTCCTGCGACAAGGCGGGAGGATTGGTGCGCCGGCGCGCCTCCGCCTGGATGCGGTCGCGCAAATCCACCAGGGCGGCGCGCGTGCCGGGACGCAAGTCCGGCGATGCCAGCAGATCGAGCACCTTGCGGCCCAGCCCTTGCAGGCGGCGCAAGGACATGGCGCGCAGATTGTGACGGCGCGCCAAAAGGGCGCGCGCATCCAGCTCGTCCTGCGACAAGGCAGGTGCTGCGCGCCGCGCCAGCTCGCGCGAAACCCTGATGCGCAAATCCGCCAGGGCGCGCCGCGTGCCCCTTTGCAGATCGGGTGAGGCCAGCAGATCCAGAATGCGCAAGCGCAGATTGCGCAACCGCCGCTCCGGCATGGCCGCAAGGTTGCGCGGACGGCTCAGCAGGGCGCGCGCCGCTGCCTCGTCCGCTGTTGGGCCCGCCAGCCTCTGCTCATAGGCGCGGATCAGTGCGTTGGCGTGGCGGCGGTCCTTTTTCTTCAGGAAGGGAAAGCCCAGAAAGCCGCGCAGTTTCTCGATGCGCCAGACCATCTGCTGGCGGCTCAGGGGATCATTGGGCCCCCAGCGGCGCATTTCGTGCAGACCGACCCCGCCGATGCTGTAGTCGATCTTGAATTTGGCCGCCGCCGGAGTGGCCGGAAGAGCCAGCATTCCGGCAGGCGCGGCCAGGGCGAGGAAAAGGGACAGGGCGATCTTGCGCATGAGAAATCCTCCTCGGTAAGCACGGGCATTATGCCCTGATTCGCCACCTTGCAGCGGAAAAACAACCATTCCGCGCAAACCGGCAACCGGCCAGCCTTGACTGTTTTTTCTCAAAACGCAGATGAATGAAACCTGAACTGCCCTGTCAGGTTTCCCTCCTGCCTGCCGCACGATCCGCGCTTGTCCCGGCTCAGAACAGATCGGCGTTGATCAGCATGTGCACCCAGATCGAGGCGAAATAGCCCAGCGCCACAGCCCAGGTCCATTTCAGGTGCTTGAAGAAGGTGTAGTGCTCCTTGCCCAGCCCCATCAGCGCCACGCCCGCCGCCGAGCCGATGGACAGAACCGAGCCGCCCACCCCCGCGGTCAGGGTGATCAGCAGCCATTGGCCGTCGGACATGGCCGGATCCATGGTCAGCACCGCGAACATCAGCGGAATGTTGTCGACGATGGCCGACATCAGCCCGATGATGGTATTGGCCGCCGTCGGCCCAAGGCCCACGTAAAGCGCCTTGCTCATCAGGCCCAGATAGCCGATGACCCCAAGCCCGCCGACGGCGAAGATGATGCCGAAGAAGAACAGCAAGGTGTCCCATTCCACCCGCTCCATGACCTTGAAGGAATCGAGCAGGATATCGTCGCGGTTCTCGAACTTGCGGCGCGAAATCCACATCTTGAAGATGTAGGAAAACATGCCCAGATAGCCCAGCCCCGTCATCATGCCCAGAGCCGGGGGCAGATCGAGGAAATTGCGAAAACTCACCGCCGTGACGATGGTCGCCGCGAACAATCCGATGACGATCCAGGCGCCGCGCTTCATCCGCACCTTTCCCTCGTGCGGATCGGGCGTGATGGCCGGCACGGCGAGGGTCATGATGGCCGCCGGAATGACGAAATTGACCAGGGAGGGAATGAACAGATCGAAAAACTCGGCGAATTCCAGCTTGCCCTTCTGCCAGACCATCAGCGTTGTGATGTCGCCAAAGGGCGAGAAGGCCCCGCCCGCGTTGGCCGCCACCACCACGTTGATGCACGCCAGGGCAATGAACTTCGGGCTTTTCATGCCCACCGCCATGACCACCGCGCCAAGCACCAGGGATGTGGTCAGGTTGTCCAGGATGGGCGAGAGGAAAAAGGCGATGAAGCCGGTGATCCAGAACAGCTTGCGATAGCCCAGCCCCAGGGAGACCAGCTTCTCGCGCAGGGCCATGAAGACGCCGCGCTCTTCGAGGGTGTTCACATAGGTGATGGCGACGAAGAGGAAGAGGAACAATTCGCCATATTCCATCATCGTGTGCCCGGCGATGGCCTTGACCAGATCCTGCTTGCCGGAGCCCAGATAGGCCAGCCCGATGAGCATCCAGATCAGCCCCCCGGCCAGCAGCACCGGCTTGGATTTGCGCATGTGCAGCTGTTCTTCGAAAATCACCAGGACATAGGCCAGGATGAACAGCACCAGCGCGGCAATGCCATAGGGATTGGTGGTCAGATCGAGCAATTGCGCCTGCGCCGCTTCGCTTTCGGTGGATGCAAGGGCCGGGGTGACGAACGTAATGAGGAGGGCGGCAAGGGCCCCGAGCAAGCGCGTGAACATGGAAACTCCCTGAATTCCTGGCAAAAAGCCGAAGTCATGTCTCGGCGCTGTTTTGCACCGCAAAGCCCGTCATGACAAGAAGCAGCTTGCGGCCATGCTCCGGATTCTGCAGATTTTTTTCATTCGCGAGCGCAACCTGGTCTCGCGCCCCGCAGGCCTGCCGCACGATAGGCTTGTTTCCCTATTTCTTGCGGCGGTCGAACACATGCCCGGCCACGGTGTAGCGCACCCTCCCGCCTGGCTTGCCGCCCTGATGCGCGGCAATCACCACAGCCAGGGAATCCATGTCCGGATGCGGCAGATAAACCACCGCGCGGGCGATGGAATAATCCACCGGACAGCCGCGCGGCCTGGGCAAGACCTTGTCCTTGTGGATCACGATATCCCCCTTGCTGGTGCTCAAGGTCAGTTCATAGCCCTTCGTTTCAATTCCGGGGCAATCCTTGCTTTTCAAGGAGAAGGTTTTCACACTCAGGCCTCCGGAAAGACCGGGCGCTGCAATGAACATGGTCTTTTGCGCCGCCTTGCTTGCTGGCTGAAAGGCCTTTCCACGCGGAACCAGGGTCAGATAGCGGATAACCCGCCTGGCGGCCAGATAGTTCTCGTCGCGTGCCCTCCTGAGAGCCTGTCCGATAGTCACTCCATCCGGTATTTTCCTTTTCAGATCGAGCACGAAGGGCGAGCGGTGAATTTCCTCGTCAGTGCGCAGGTCATAAATGCGAATCTCCGAATAGGGAACCATGGAGGATTTGGCCGGAGCATCCATGAGCTGCGCCAGCGGCTTGCCGCCGGGGGGATGCCTTAAGCCAAATTGTTCGATGCCGAAAAACAGCCCCCGGCCATTGAACCCGACGATGTCCAGCCCCGGGGCTATGGATTGCGCATCATTGTCCTGGGCCCCTGCGGGCGTGATCAGCATAGCGGTCATGCCAAGCAGAAAAATACCAATACGGCGGCGCATGTGCATTGCTGCGGCTCCTCTAGAAATCGGGATGGGTGATGCGGCAAGGCGCATCCTCGGTTGAATGCCCTCTCTGCCGGGAGAGTGCCTTGACCCTTGTCATGTTGCAAGGGGATGCACATATGAAAAAAAGGCAAGGTTGTATCAGTTCCCGATGGAGGAGCCCATGAACAGATTATCCTCCCTTCTGATGGTCATGATGATAACAGCCGCTTCAGCCCATGCCCAAACGGGCTTGGGACTGGCGCTGCCTGGCGGAAATGCCAAGGCTGCCAGACCGCTTGTTGCCGAACATTGCATCAAGTGTCATGCCGTCCCGGGCTTCCCGAAAGACCGGATTCAGCCTGCCGTCAAGGCCCCCGCTTTCGAGACCATCGCCAACAACCCGCAAGCCTATCCGGAAAAGGCTTTGCGTGCTTTCCTGCGCAAGCCCCATTATCCCATGCAGGGGTTCGTTCTGTCGAAACGCGACATCGACAACATCATCGCTTTCCTCCATACCCTGCGCAGGAAATGATGCGGCAACATCCGCATGCCGATATGGCACGATGGGCCTGCATATGCACCCGTGTTGCACATCGGGGACATCGCCGGGGCCGGTGTGCAAAACTTGATTTTCCGTCTGCAAGGCGCCATATCTGAACTCCCGCCATGACGGGGAAGGTCCTGGAAACAACCGAAAGGGGCACCCATGAGCACCTGCAAGCTGCCAGCCGCGAACAGCCATCCCGGTGTGGATTTCCGCGCCGGGATCGAGCGGCTGCGCAAGGA
>JALSNA010000109.1 GCA_026987255.1 Hyphomicrobiales bacterium
CCTGCCCCTGATCGGCAGGGCGCGGGCCAATAGCCGCCTGACGCAATGACTTTTCGCAACAAGCTTCTTTGCCCGCGGCTGCCTGCCGTGGCGGCCAAAACAGGCGCAAGATCAGACAGCCAGCCGGGACTCTTTCAACCGCCGCTAGGGTCTGGTCTCAATAAAGGCGTGGATGCCAGTCTGGCGCCACGTTTTTATTGAGTCCAAATCCTAGGGTCAGGACCCATAAATTTGAACGGCATCTGCACGATTCATGCTTCATCCCGGAGCCTTTTCGCCCTTGCCAATACCTTCAAGGTATTGCCTGCGGACGAAAAGACACCGGGATTTTGCCAAAATCCTGCATCCACCATCCCTCTTTATGAGTCCTGACCCTAGCCATCTTCCAGAATTACCGCCAGCCGGTCATGTCCTGAGTGGGCTTGGCCATGACATTGCCCGCGATTTTCCCCTGTCCCTCATGAGGCCTGCATGCCGGAAACCTTCCCCGGCATGGCCCGTGGAACGAAAAAGGGACGCAAAACCCCGGCCAGAACATGACCGGGGTTTTGCTTTCGGGAGGAGGCCTCTCACGAACAGCCGGAGGTGGCGCCGCAGGTGTCGCATTTCAGGCAGGTGCCGTTGCGCACCATGGTGAAGTTGCCGCATTCGCCGCAGGCTTCGCCCTCGTAGCCCTTCATGCGCGCCTCGGCGGCGCGGGCTGCCGTCTGGATGGCGTGCTGGCTGGACGGAGCCTCCCGGGGGGGCTCCAGAATGGCCGTCTGGGTCTCGGACAGGCCGGTGACGGCGGCCTGGGCGGAGGCGGATGTCTGCGCCTTGGCCTGCATGGCGCGCGCCTCGGCCTGGCCCTGCATGATGACCACGTTGTCCAGCTCCATGCGCCGCATGTAGCCGGTGGAGACCACGCGGCGGGCGGGCATGGTCCTTTCCGCCCCCTTGCCGCGCGGGGCCTTGCCTTCCGATTCGCCCTTGCCCATGGCGTCGAAGCCGATGTCGGCCGGATCCACGTGGGCCAGATCGGTGCGGCCCAGGTAGGAGACGGCCAGCTCGCGGAAGATGTAATCGAGGATGGAGGTGGCCTGCTTGATGGTGTCGTTGCCCTGCACCGGCCCGGCCGGCTCGAAGCGGGTGAAGGTGAAGGCCTCGACATATTCCTCCAGCGGCACGCCATATTGCAGGCCCAGCGAGATGGCGATGGCGAAATTGTTCATCATGGCGCGGAAGGCGGCGCCTTCCTTGTGCATGTCGATGAAGATTTCGCCCAGCTGGCCATCGTCATATTCGCCGGTGCGCAGATAGACCTTGTGGCCGCCGACAATGGCCTTTTGCGTATAGCCCTTGCGGCGGCTGGGCAGCTTCTCGCGCTGGTGGACATGGCGCTCGACGATGCGCTCGACCACCTTCTCCACCACCTTCTCGACGCGCTGCACGGCGGGCTGATCCTTGGCCACCATCTCGGCGAAATCTTCCTCGTCGTCGTCATCGTCCTCCAGCACCTGGGCGGTGAGCGGCTGGGAGAGCTTGGAGCCGTCGCGATAGAGGGCATTGGCCTTCAGCCCCAGCTTCCAGGAAAGCTCGTAGGCGTTCAGGCAATCTTCCACCGTGGCCTCGTTGGGCATGTTCACGGTCTTGGAAATGGCCCCGGAGATGAAGGGCTGGGCGGCGGCCATCATGCGGATGTGGCTTTCCGCCGACAAATAGCGCTTGCCGATGCGGCCGCAGGCATTGGCGCAGTCGAAGACCGGGAGATGTTCCTCCTTCAGGTGCGGCGCGCCCTCCAGGGTCATGGCGCCGCACACGTAGGTATTGGCGGCCTCGATCTCGTCGCGGGCAAAGCCCATGTGGGCGAGAATGTCGAAGCCCATGTCGTTGAGCTGCTCGTCGCTCATCTTGAGCGTTTCGCGGCAGAAGTCATCGCCCAGGGTGAAGCGGTTGAAGACGTAGCGGATGTCGAAGGCCGAGCCCAGGGCCTCCTCCACGGCGGCGATCCTGTCTTTCGTGAAGCCCTTTTGCGCCAGTGTCTCGTGGTTGACACCGGGGGCGCCCTTCAGGGTGCCGTGGCCGACCGCGTAGGTGATGACATCCTCGATCTGGGCATCGGTGTAGCCGAGCTTCTTCAGGGCGGCGGGCACGGCGCGGTTGATGATCTTGAAATAGCCGCCGCCGGCCAGCTTCTTGAACTTCACCAGGGCATAGTCGGGCTCGATGCCGGTGGTGTCGCAATCCATGACCAGGCCGATGGTGCCGGTGGGCGCGATGACCGAGACCTGGGCGTTGCGGTAGCCATGTTTTTCGCCCAGCTTCAGGGCATCGTCCCAGGCGGCCTTGGCGCGGCGCGACAGATCGCCATCGGGGCAGTTGGCGTGATCGAGCGGCACCGGCGGCACCGCCAGGCCCTCATAGCCTTCCGGCTCGCCCAGGGCGGCGCGGCGGTGGTTGCGGATGACCCTGAGCATGTGCCCGGCGTTTTTCGCATGGCCGGGGAAGGCGCCCAGCTGGGCGGCCATCTGCGCCGAGGTGGCATAGGCGCGCCCGGTCATGACCGCCGAGATGGCCCCGCACAGGGCGCGGCCCTCATCCGAGTCATAGGGCAGGCCCATGGTCATCAGAAGCCCGCCGATATTGGCGAAACCCAGCCCCAGGGTGCGGAACTCGTAGGACTGGCGGGCAATGCGCCTGGAGGGGAACTGGGCCATGAGCACGGAAATTTCCAGCACGATGGTCCACAGGCTCACCGCGTGCTCGAAGGCCGCGGCATCGAAGCGGCCCTTGCCGGTGTCGTAAAAGGCCAGCAGGTTCAGCGAAGCCAGGTTGCAGGCCGTGTCGTCGAGGAACATGTATTCCGAGCACGGATTGGAGCCGCGGATGGGGCCGGATGCCGGGCAGGTGTGCCAGTCGTTGATGGTGGTGTGGAACTGCACGCCGGGGTCGGCGGATTGCCAGGCGGCCTGGCCGATCTTCTCCCACAGGGCGCGGGCGGAGATGGTCCTGGCGATTTCGCCATCGGTGCGGCGGATCAGGTTCCATTCGCCATCGGCCTCAACGGCGCGCAGGAAGTCGTCGGTGACGCGCACCGAGTTGTTGGAGTTCTGCCCCGAGACGGTGCGGTAGGCCTCGCCGTCCCAGTCGGTGTCGTAGGCCTCGAAGGCGATGTCCGTATAGCCCTGGCGGGCGAACTGGATGACGCGGCGGATGTAGTTGTCCGGCACATGATCCTTGCGCGCGGCGCGGATGGCGCGCTTTAAGGCCGGGTTGCGCTTTGGCTCGAAGCAGTCGTCGCCGGGGCCTTCGCAGTTGACGCAGGCCTTCATGATGGCGCTCAGGTGGGACTTGACGATCTTCGAGCCGGTGACCAGGGCGGCCACCTTCTGCTCTTCCTTCACCTTCCAGTCCACATAGGCCTCGATGTCGGGATGATCGACATCGACGATGACCATCTTGGCGGCGCGCCGGGTGGTGCCGCCGGACTTGATGGCCCCGGCGGCGCGATCGCCGATCTTGAGGAAGCTGAGCAGGCCAGAGGACTTGCCGCCGCCGGCCAGGGGCTCGTTCTCGCCGCGCAGGGAGGAGAAATTGGTGCCGGTGCCGGAGCCATACTTGAACAACCGGGCCTCGCGCACCCACAGATCCATGATGCCGCCATCGTTGACCAGATCGTCGTTGATGGACTGGATGAAGCAGGCGTGCGGCTGGGGATGCTCATAGGCCGATTTCGACTTCACCAGGCGGCCGGTCTCGAAATCCACGTAGGAATGGCCCTGGCCGGGGCCGTCGATGCCATAGGCCCAGTGCAGGCCGGTGTTGAACCACTGCGGCGAGTTGGGCGCGGCCATCTGCATGAGGAGCATGTGGCGCATCTCGTCGTAGAAGGCGCGGGCATCCTCCTCGGTGTCGAAATAGCCGCCCTTCCAGCCCCAGTAGGTCCAGGTTCCGGCGAGGCGGTCATAGACCTGGCGCACCGAGGTTTCATGGCCGAAGCGCTCCTGCACGGGCAGTTCGGCCAGGGCGTCTTCATCGGCCACCGAGCGCCACAGCCAGGAGGGCACGCCTTCTTCCTCGATTCGCTTGAGGCGGGCAGGCACGCCGGCCTTGCGGAAATATTTCTGCGCCATGATGTCGGCCGCCACCTGCGAGAAGTGGGCGGGCACCTCGACGTTCTCCATGTGGAAGACGACGGAGCCGTCCGGATTGCGGATCTCGCTGGTGCACAGACGGAAGTCTGCTGCCTCGTAAACGTCCTGGCCGCGGGTGGTGAACTGGCGTGCGATTTTCATTGTGTGCCCCTTGAAGGTCTCGTGATTTTTCAAGGAAGGCGCGCAAGGCCGCCTTCCCCTGTTGCCGCATTTCCGGCGCAAGGCTCCGCGCCGGGCTCATGGCCGGGATGCATGATGCCGCACGCACCCTCCCGCGGGTGGCCAGGGCCAAAAA
>JALSNA010000110.1 GCA_026987255.1 Hyphomicrobiales bacterium
TCCAGTTCGGCGGAGATCTCCAGCCAGGCCTCTTCCAGCATCTCCAGTTCCTTTGCCAGCTTGCCGCGCGCGGCAGCGAATTTCGCCGCCTTGTGGGCATCCTCGCCATAGAGCGCCCCGCCATCGAGGGCGGCATCGAAGACCGAAATCTTCTCCTCCGTCTGCGCCATCTGGGCCTCCAGCCTTT
This sequence comes from Hyphomicrobiales bacterium, assembly GCA_026987255.1. Lineage (GTDB taxonomy): Bacteria > Pseudomonadota > Alphaproteobacteria > Rhizobiales > Aestuariivirgaceae > Thermopetrobacter. The sequence goes on from JALSNA010000110.1 coordinate 188, forward strand.
TCAGCCGGGTGCGCAAGGCGCCCAGGTTTGCCGGGCGGGGGCGCTGCCGCCTGCCTTCGTTGTCCTTGCCGGAGCGCTTCGTGGCATTTCTTTCACCCCGCTTGAGGCGGGCGCGCTCCAGGATCAGCCGCTCATAGGCGTCCAGATCGCCCTCGAAGGGGGCCACGGTTCCATCGGCCACCAGCCACAGGCGCTCGGCGGTGGTCTGCAACAGGTGCCGGTCGTGGGAAATCAGGATCACCGCCCCTTCATAGTCGTTGAGCGCCGCGATGAGGGCGGCGCGCGCCTCCATGTCCAGGTGGTTGGTGGGCTCGTCCAGCACCAGAAGATGCGGTTTGTGAAAGGCCGCCAGGGCAAAGAGCAGCCGCGCCTTCTCGCCGCCGGAGAGGCTCTCCACCCTGTTGTCGGCCAGATTGGCCCCGAAGCCATATTGCCCCAGCCGGGCGCGCCTTTGCGCCTCCGTGGCTTCCGGCATGAGCTGGCGGAAATAATCGTGCGGCGTGAGCCCTGGCGCCAGCTCGTCGAGCTGGTGCTGGGCGAAGTAGCCCACCTGCATCTTCTTGTGATGGCGCATGGCCCCCGATAGCGGCGCGAGCTTGCCGCACAGCAGCTTGGCGAAGGTGGACTTGCCCTGGCCGTTGGCCCCCAGGATGGCGATGCGGTCATCCGGGTCGATGCGCGCGTTGATGCCGGACAGGACGGCCTTGCCATCATAGCCCACCGCCACCTCCTCGAAGCGCACCAGCGGCGGATTGAGCGCCCTTTGCGGCGAGGGAAAGAAGAAGGGGGCGACGGTCTCTTCCGCCACCGTTTCGATGACCTGCATCTTCTGCAGGGCCTTCAGCCGCGATTGCGCCTGGCGCGCCTTGGTGGCCTTGGCGCGGAAGCGCTCCACGAAGGCCTCCATCCTGCGCCGCGCATCCTCCTGCTTCTTGCGCAGCTTCATCTGCTGGGCGGCGCGTTCGGCGCGCATTTTCTGGAAGGTGTCGAAGGAGCCGGAATAGAAGTCCAGCTTGCCCTGGTTCAGATGCACGATGGCCCCCACCGAGGCATTGAGGATGTCGCGGTCATGGGAAACCAGCAAAACCGTGTGGCGATAGGTGCGCAGATAGGACTTCAGCCACAGCACGCCCTCCAGGTCCAGATAGTTGGTCGGCTCATCGAGCAACAATACGTCCGGCTGCGCAAAGAGCGCCGCGGCCAGCGCCACGCGCATCCGCCAGCCGCCGGAGAGCGCCGCGCAAGGGCCTTCCATCTGCCGCTGTGAAAAACCCAGCCCGGCGAGAATGGCCGCCGCCCTGGCCGGGGCCGAATGGGCCTCGATGTCGGCCAGGCGGGTGTGGATTTCGCCGATGCGGTGCGGGTCGGTGGCGCTATCGGCTTCCGCCAGCAGCTGCGCGCGCTCCTTATCGGCGGCCAGCACCACCGACAGCAGGCTTTCGTTTCCGCCGGGGGCTTCCTGCGCCACGGTGCCGATGCGCGCCCCCTTGCGGATGGAGATGGAGCCCGATTCGGGCGCAATGTCCCCCAGGATGAGGCGCAAGAGCGTCGACTTGCCCGCCCCGTTGCGGCCCACAAGACCGGCCTTGATCCCGGCCGGCAGGGCCACCGTGGCCTTGTCGAACAATGTGCGCCCGGCAATGCGGTATGTCAGGGAATTGATGTGCAGCATGACCACAGGAGCCATACCGCAAGCCAGGCATCAAGACCAGCGGCTATCTTCAAAAAGGCTTGCGCCTGCGTCCTCACCCCGGCCAACCACCCGCAGTGTCCCATGATTGGGGTGGTTGGCAGGGGGTGAGGGTGGTCTTTGGGTCCTGCGCCCTAAGCGCTTTTGCCCGTTCCGGCGGGCATCTCAAGAGCACTCGCCTGCCTGTCTGGCAAGCGCTGTGCAAGGGTCAATCCTCATAGATGGAAGGACGCAGGCGCAAGGCGCGATGGGCCATCTCGCGCGCCGGCGCGTCCGTGGTCTTTTGCGATCCAGTGGAGCTTTCTCTGCCAGAGTCCGCCGGACCTTCCCGCAGCGAGCCCGTCATGATCCGCTCAAGGCGCCCGGTTGCGCGCACCGCTTGCGGCCTGGCCTCTTGCTGTGCCGCTTTGCCCGTGGCGCCCGCCATCCGGGTGGGCCTGGGCCTGGGCGCTGCAGGAAGTCCCTCCTTTGCGGCGATGCGCCGGGTAATCTGCTTGTTGAATTTGTCCAAAGAGGCGGTAAGGGGATTGTAGACTTCCGTCATGGCCGATCGCATCAGCGGCAGCGCCGCCATCAGGGCCAGCCCGATGGCTGCGGCCATGGTGGCATACTCGATGGATGTCACGCCGCGCTCATCGCGGCCCAGGATCTTGAAAATACGCATTACTCCAGCAACTCCCAGCCATGGACGGACAAGTTCGGCAACACAACTTGACCTTCTGGGCAAGGCTAGGAAATGCAGCTTAAAATTGCGTAAAGTTTTAATTGTTTTCCCGCACGGGGTCTTGAAAAGACGCTTTCGTGTCCATCCTTATCCCTGCCAACCACCCAGGTCATGGGACACCACGGTTGGTTGGCAGGGGGAGGATGGTCTCCAAGCAATTAATGGAGATACCCTCACGGCACAAGTTGCGGCCGCAAGAGGTGCATGCTCGAAGCAGACGACACCGCTTTGGCAGCAGTCCTTCAACCTTTATTTGCCCAGGCCATGGCGCAAATACTGGATGATCTGCCAGATCTCCTTTTCGCTCAGGACGTCCTTGAAGGCCGGCATGTCCGTTTTCAGTTTTTCGCCGCCTTCCGAGATCGTCCACAGGAAGAAGTCATCGCGATCCAGCGGTTTGCCGAGAATATGGGTAATATCGGCCGGCCGCGGGGTCAGCTCCTTGCCCGCTTCGCCATTGCCCGTGCCGCTCTTGCCATGGCAGGAGGCGCAATTGTCCTCGAACAGGGCCTTGCCCGCGGCGATGTTCTCCCTGGTGACCGGCAAGGGGCTGGTTTTCCCGGCATAGGGAGCCGGGATGCCACCGCCCATCATGACCTGCCGGTGGCGGATGAAATTGCCCCGGCCCATGCCGCCCTGGCCGCGATGTCCGCCCATCATGCCGCGGCCCATCATCTTGCCCGGCCCCATGCCGGAGCCCATGGCCAGCTTGCCCATCCAGCGCGCCGGTTCGCAGTTTTCATTGCCCGCATGGGCGTAAAGCGCCAGCCCCAGCGCCAGTCCGCTGGCGGAGAGGGCGATGATGGCGGTTTTTGCAACAAGGTTCATGATGTGAAATCTCCTCGAGAAAATGGGTTTGTTTCGTGACTGCCCATTGCTACGCGCCATGATGCCCGATTCCGTCGCTGTGGCGGGAAAAATCTTCGCCTTCTATGCCAGCGGATCATGGCCGAACATGCCGGCAGGCGTGGCGCGCATGCCGCTCAAGGTGGTGTCCATGTGCGCCATGCGGTGGCTGAGCAGCGCCTGGGTCATCTCCAGCAGCACTCCGGCATGGGCCGGGTCCTCCGCCAGATTGCACAGCTCTCCGGGATCTTGGCTCAAATCGAACAGCAAGGGCGGCAATGGAGCGCAAAAATGCACCAGCTTGTGGCGGCCCTTGCGCAGGATGGCGAAATTGGCCCTCTCCAGTGGAATGTCCAGTTCGCGCTGGATGCGTGTGGGCACATCCGGCTGGCCGAAATCCAGCTCCATGTGGGCGCTGTCCTTCCACTGCTGCGGCCCTTTCCCCGCAAGGAAGGGGACAAGACTGCGCCCGTCCATGCCCGCAGCCGCCTTGCGTCCGCACCAGTCGAGCAAGGTGGGCGCAAGATCAATGGATTCGGTGATGTCGTTCACCCATTTTCCGAACTCTTGCGGATGCGCCGGATCGCGGATGATCAAGGGTATGCGCCAGGCGGGCTCGTAAAAATGGAACTTTCCCCAGCTCCAGTGATCGCCCAGCATCTCGCCATGGTCGGAGGTCAGCACGATCAGCGTCTCGTCGTATTCTCCGCTCTGCTTCAGGTGCGAAAAGACCCGCCCCAGGTGCGCATCCACCTCCGCCGCCAGCCCCAGATAGAGCGCGCGCAGCACCTGTGCATCCTCAGCCGAGCGGCCGGACACGGCGGCATCGGCCCCGCGCACATAGGAGCCGTTCAACCGGTAGGCCCGCGCAAAACGCATGTAGGGATGCACATCCTCTTCCATTTGCGGCGTTTTCAGCCTCACCGGATGGGGCAGGGCGGCAGGATCGAACATGCGGTTGTAGGGCTCTGGCGCCACC
>JALSNA010000111.1 GCA_026987255.1 Hyphomicrobiales bacterium
GGCGAAAGTGTTGCGAAGCGGCGCTCTATGCCCCGCATGGCTCAAGCGTTGCGCGGCCTGCGGCGGTGACGTCATGACGTGACGTTTTGCCTTTCCTGGCGCTGATCATGACCTCAGGCCATTTTGGAAATTGCATCATCTTGACGGGGGTGACCCCGCTTTGATCGAGAGCGTTGCGGGGGAATCTGCCATGTCCAGGTATTCAAGAGGCTCCAGGAAAGCGGTTCTTTGCCATTCTGTGCGCCTTTGGTCTAATAAAAACTTTCTGGCCCGAAAGAAGTCTTGACGCAACCCGGATCATGGCATTGATACTGCATGGTCAGGGAAACTTGCGGTGCGGGTGATCTTTTTTAGCCAGCAAGCGCCGTTCCGGCCGTTCCGTTTCGGGACAATTTCATGGGAACAATCTGCCAGGCAAACAAGGACAAGGGGACATGAGCGGCAATCTGGACAAGATGGTCTATCGTTTTGGAGACGGCGAGGCCGACGGGCGCGCCGAAATGAAAAACCTGCTCGGCGGCAAGGGGGCGAACCTGGCCGAGATGAGCCACCTGGGCCTGCCCGTTCCGCCCGGCTTCACCATCACCACCGAAGTCTGCGCCTATTACAACGCCAATGGCCAGACCTACCCGGAGGGGCTCAAGGCGGATGTCGAGGCCGCCCTGGCCGCCATCGGCGAAAAGACCGGCATGATCTTCGGCGATGCGGACAATCCCCTGCTCGTCTCGGTGCGCTCCGGGGCGCGCATCTCCATGCCCGGCATGATGGACACGGTGCTCAACTTAGGCCTCAACGATGTCACCGTCGAAGGCCTGGCGCGCCGCGCCGATGACGCCCGCTTCGCTTATGACAGCTACCGGCGCTTCATCCAGATGTATGGCGACGTGGTGCAGGGCATCGAGCATCACCTCTTCGAGGACATTCTGGCCGCCGTCAAGGACGCCAGGGGCGCCGAGCAGGACACGGAGCTGACAGCGGAGGATCTCAAGGAGGTCATCGCCCGCTACAAGGAGCTGGTGGAGGAAGAAACCGGCAAGCCCTTCCCGCAGGATGTCAACGAGCAGCTCTGGGGGGCCATCACCGCCGTCTTCGAATCGTGGAACGCGCCGCGCGCCATCACCTACCGCAAGATCAACGACATCCCCGAGGACTGGGGCACGGCGGTCAATGTCCAGGCCATGGTGTTTGGCAACATGGGCGACGATTCGGCCACCGGCGTGGCCTTCACCCGCAACCCGGCCACCGGCGAGAACAAGGTCTATGGCGAGTTCCTGGTCAATGCCCAGGGCGAGGACGTGGTGGCCGGCATCCGCACGCCGCAGTCCCTGACCGAGGAGGCGCGCCAGGAATCGGGCTCCTCCCTGCCGTCCCTGGAGACGGTCATGCCGGAGGTTTTCGCCCAGCTCATGGACGTGTTCCACAAGCTGGAGGCCCACTACCGCGACATGCAGGACGTGGAGTTCACCATCCAGAACGGCAAGCTGTGGCTGCTCCAGACCCGCACCGGCAAACGCACCGCAAAGGCGGCGTTGAAGATCGCCACCGATCTGGTCAGGGAAGGTCTCATCGATACCGATACGGCGGTGCTGCGCATCGAGCCCGAAGCGCTCGACCAGTTGCTCCATCCCACCATCGACCCCAAGGCGGCCCGCGACGTTCTGGCCAGGGGCCTGCCGGCCTCTCCGGGGGCGGCCTCCGGCGAGATCGTCTTCGATTCGGACACCGCCGAGCAGCTCGCCGCCCAGGACCGCAAGGTCATTCTGGTGCGCGTGGAGACCTCCCCGGAGGACATCCACGGCATGCACGCCGCCCAGGGCATTCTGACCACCCGCGGCGGCATGACCTCGCACGCCGCCGTGGTGGCGCGCGGCATGGGCACCCCTTGCGTCTCCGGCGCGGGCTCCATCACGGTGGATTACAAGGCCCGGACCCTGACCGCCGGCGGGCGCACCCTCAAGGCCGGCGACTGGATCACCATCGACGGCTCCAACGGCGATGTGCTGGAAGGCAAGATCGCCATGGTCCAGCCCGAACTGTCGGGCGATTTCGCCACCTTGATGCAATGGGCCGACGCCGCCCGCCGCATGGACGTGCGCGCCAATGCCGACACCCCGCAGGATGCGAAGACGGCGCGCGATTTCGGCGCCAGGGGCATCGGCCTGTGCCGCACCGAACACATGTTCTTCGAGGCCTCGCGCATTGCCGCGGTGCGCGAGATGATCCTCGCCGATACGGAGGAAGGCCGCCGCAAGGCCCTGGACAAGCTGCTGCCCATGCAGCGCGGCGATTTCATCGGCATCTTCGAGGTCATGGCCGGGCTGCCGGTGACCATCCGCCTGCTCGATCCGCCCTTGCACGAGTTTTTGCCCCATGACGACAAGGACATCGCCGAGCTGGCCGAAACCATGGGCGTCGAGATCGAGAAACTGCGCCAGCGGGTGGACAGTTTGCACGAGTTCAACCCCATGTTGGGCCATCGCGGCGTGCGCCTGGCCATCACCTATCCGGAAATCGCCGAAATGCAGGCGCGCGCCATTTTCGAGGCCGCCGTTGAGGTCAAGCGCGCCACCGGCGCCGCCCCGCTGGCCGAGGTCATGGTGCCCCTGGTGCTGTCGCGCAAGGAGCTGGATCTGACCGCGGCGCGCATCCATGCGGTGGCCAGGGAGGTCATGGAGGAAACGGGCGAGCAGATCGACTACATGGTGGGCACCATGATCGAGCTGCCGCGCGCCGCCCTGCTGGCCGGTGAAATTGCCCGCACGGCGCAATTCTTCTCCTTCGGCACCAACGATCTGACCCAGACCACCCTGGGCATTTCGCGCGATGATGCCGCCAAGTTCCTCGGCGAATATGTCGCCAAGGGCATCTTCGAGACCGATCCTTTCGTCTCCATCGACACCGAGGGCGTCGGCCAGCTGGTGCGCGCCGGCGTCGAGCGCGGCCGCGCCAGCCGCCCCGGCATCAAGCTCGGCGTCTGCGGCGAACATGGCGGCGATCCTGCCTCCATCTCCTTCTTCGAGCAGGCCGGGCTCGATTATGTCTCGTGCTCGCCCTTCAGGGTGCCCATTGCACGGCTGGCGGCGGCCCAGGCGGCCCTGCGCGCCAAGCAGGCCTGATTTTCACCGGTGACCGCCCCGGCGCTGCTGGTCATGGCGCGCGGGGCGGTCATATTGGCGCCCCAATGAAGCTTTTTAAAATGGCCGCACGCCTTGCCGGTTATGGTTAACCTGTGCTAAACGAATTGCGGGGTATGCTGTTTGAAGCACACCACACAGGGGGGCGTTGAGGCGGCCGCCATGGGGCTGGCGCAGTTTTCATGTGCGTCAGGATCGTGGCATCCTGGTGGAACGGCTTTAATGCGGAGTCCTTGAGAAGGATCCAAAGGGCAGACCATGCATCAGCGCGACGAGTTTTCCATTGTTCTCGAAGGGCATGAGACGGGCCACAGGTGGCGGCTGACGGAGATCGCCTCCTTTGCCCTGGCCGGGCTGACCCTGGGGGCCGTCATGGCCCTGGCTGGGCATTACATCAGCAAGAACGCCAATGCCCGCGCCGTGGACGATGGCCAGTGGGCCAGCATCATCACCCCCGCCACCACCATTTCCAGCAAGTCCGCGCCGCTTTTGCCGCCGTCGCAATTGCGCGCTCTGGCCATGGATGATGTTTCGGGCGAGATCGCCCTGGCCCCGCGGGTGGCGCGCGCCGGCAAGGGGGATTTTCTGCTCAAGCCCGTGCTGCGCACCGCGCGGCTGGAAAGCGCCTCCATCACTCCCGCTTCCACCGGCAAGGAAGCGCGCCAGCGCATCATCACCTCGCCACCGGTGTGGAAGCTGGAGGAAAGCTGGCGCCTGGGCCGCGGCAAGCGGCTGCAGATTCTCTCCGAGCGCAAGAAGCGCCTGGCGAAAAAGCTGGCGGCGCGCAAGCGTTTCCTGCGCGAGAAGGCCTGCCTGACCAAGGCGCTCTATTTCGAGGCCCGTTCGGAGAGTGAAAAGGGCCAGATGGCGGTGGCCAAGATCATCCTCAACCGGGTGAAGGATCCGAAGTTCCCCAATACCATCTGCGGCGTGGTCTATCAGGGCGCGGAGCGGCGCAATTCCTGCCAGTTCTCCTTCGCCTGCGATGGCAAGAGCGACATTGCCACCCAGCGCAAGGCCTGGCTACGGGCCCAGAAGGTGGCCTCCAGGGCCATGAGCGGCAAGCTGGGCATGACGGCCCTGGCCGGGGCGACCTATTACCATGCCGATTATGTCCACCCGCGCTGGGCCTATGCCATGCGCAAGGTGATGAAAATCGGCCGCCACATCTTCTACCGCGGCGGCTGAGGACGGGCACACCACATTGGCCATGAAGTGAACGCGATAGGTTCTGGCCGGTTCTCCCATTCGAGTCATTTGGGCATCTCCATTGACTTTCTGAAGACCAT
>JALSNA010000112.1 GCA_026987255.1 Hyphomicrobiales bacterium
GCGCATGGCCATCCAGTGCGGCTGGCAGGTCATGTGGCGCATCCCGCCGCGCGCCTTCACCGCCGCGCTGCAGGCCGTCTGCGCCGATGCTCTGGCCAGCCAGGCCCGCAGCGGTTTGCATGATGCCATGCCGCACCTTTCGGCCCGTGAACGCTTCAGCCCTCCTCAGGCCCTGGTCCTCGGCCTGCTCGCCGCAGCAATTGCGGCCGCGGGCTGGGCCGCGCCACAGGCGGCTGCTCTGGCGGCCTTCGCCCTGGCCTCGGCGCTGTTTTTGCTCATCGCCGCCCTGCGTCTGGCCGCCTTGCTGCATGAGCCGCCGCTGACGGCGCTGCCGCGCATGGCGGATGCGCGCCTGCCCGTCTATACGGTCATCGTGCCGCTCTATCGTGAAACAGGGGTGCTCGATCAGATCATCGCCGCCCTCATGGCGCTGGATTATCCAAAGGAGAAGCTGGACATCAAGCTGGTCATCGAGCAGGCCGACGCGCCCATGCGCAAGGCCCTGGGCAACCGTATCCTGCCAGCCTGTTTCGAGGTGCTCACCGTGCCCGATGTGGCCCCGCGCACCAAGCCCAAGGCGCTCAATTACGCCCTGGCCTTTGCCCGCGGCGAGCTTGTGACCATCTATGACGCCGAGGACATCCCCCATCCGTCGCAATTGCGCACCGCGGCGGCGCATTTTGCCGCATCTGCGCCGGATCTGGCCTGCCTGCAGGCGCGCCTGAGCTGGTACAACGCCGGCGAAACCTGGCTCACCCGCATGATCGCCACCGAATATGCCGGGCATTTCGACGTGCTCTTGCCCTTCATGGCCGCCCGCGGCTGGCCCTTTCCGCTGGGCGGCACCTCCAACCACTTCCGCATATCCGCCCTGCGCGCCGCCGGAGGCTGGGATCCGCACAACGTCACCGAGGATGCCGATCTGGGTTTTCGCCTCGCCCGCAAGGGCTGGCGCGTTTCCGTCTTGCCATCGGTGACCTGGGAGGAGGCCTGCACGACTCTTGCCGCCTGGCGCGCCCAGCGCGCCCGCTGGATCAAGGGCTGGCTTCAGACCTGGCTGGTGCACATGCGCCAGCCCTTGCGGTTTGTCCGCCAGTCCGGCTGGCCCGGGGTGCTGGTCCTGCAGGCCATGATGGGCGCAGGCGTCCTCGCCGCCCTGGCCCATCCCTTCCTGCTGGCCCATGCCCTGTGGCGCCTGCTGCATCCGCTGCCGCCCGATGGGCCATGGGCCCTTGCGGGCGTGTCCGTCAGCGCCCTGGTGCTGGCTTCTGGCTATCTGGCTGCCCTGGCCATCAACCTGCTGGGCATGGCGCGCCGTGGCCTGTTGCGCCTCTGGCCTGCCTTGCTGACCCTGCCGCTCTATTGGCTGGTCATCTCCCAGGCCGCCTGGCTGGCCCTGTGGGATTTCATCCGCCGCCCCCATCACTGGCGCAAGACGTCCCATGGCCGCTCCGCCTTCTTGCACGGCGGCAAGGATGCGCTATAAAGACCGCCAGCATCACCCATCAGGCGCATCACATTCCATGACCAGCGAAAAACCCAATTCCTACATGGCCGGGCCGGACGAGAACGGCCGCTTCGGCATTCATGGTGGCCGTTTCGTCGCCGAGACCCTCATGCCGCTCATTCTTCAGCTGGAGAAGGCCTATCGCGACGCCCGGGCCGATCCCTCCTTCCAGGCTCAGCTGGACGATTTTCTCAAGCACTACGTGGGCCGGCCCAGCCCGCTCTATTTCGCCGAGCGCATGACCGGGCACCTGGGCGGCGCCAAGGTCTATTTCAAGCGCGACGAGCTCAACCACACCGGCGCCCACAAGATCAACAACGTGCTCGGCCAGATCCTCTTGGCCCGCCGCATGGGCAAGAAACGCATCATCGCCGAGACCGGCGCCGGCCAGCATGGCGTGGCCACCGCCACCGCCTGCGCCCGCTTCGGCCTTGAGTGCGTGGTCTACATGGGCGAGGTGGACGTGGCCCGCCAGGCCCCCAATGTCTTCCGCATGAAGCTGCTGGGCGCCAAGGTGGTGCCCGTCTCGTGCGGCTCGCGCACCCTCAAGGATGCCCTGAACGAGGCCCTGCGCGACTGGGTGGCCAATGTCGAGGATACCTTCTACTGCATCGGCACGGTGGCCGGCCCGCACCCCTATCCGGAAATGGTGCGCGACTTTCAGGCCATCATCGGCCGCGAAGCCAAGGAGCAGATCCTGCAGGCCGAGGGCCGCCTGCCCGATGCCCTGGTGGCCGCCATCGGCGGCGGCTCCAATGCCATGGGGCTGTTCTATCCCTTCCTGGACGATCTCGACGTGCGCATGTATGGCGTCGAGGCCGCAGGGCGCGGCATCGGGACCGGCAAGCATGCCGCCTCCATCACCGGCGGCCGCCCCGGCGTGCTGCATGGCAACCGCACCTATCTGCTCATGGATGACGAAGGCCAGATCACCGAGGCCCATTCCATTTCCGCCGGGCTGGACTATCCCGGCATCGGGCCGGAGCACGCCTGGCTGCACGAGGTGGGCCGGGTCGAATATGTCTCGGCCACCGATGACGAGGCCCTGGAGGCCTTCCAGCTGTGCTCGAAACTGGAGGGCATCATTCCCGCCCTGGAGCCGTCTCACGCCCTGGCCCAGGTCATCAAGATGGCCCCGCGGATGGACAGGGACGAGATCATCATCATGAACATGTGCGGCCGCGGCGACAAGGACATCTTCGCGGTTGCCGAACATCTGGGGGTGAAGCTGTGATGCCACGGACACGCATCGATGCGCGCTTTGCGGCGCTCAAGGACCAGGGCCGCGCGGGCCTCGTGACCTTTCTCACCGCCGGTGATCCCGATCCGCAGACCTCCCTGGAGCTGCTCATGGCGCTGCCCGAAGCAGGCGCGGACATCATCGAGCTGGGCATGCCCTTCACCGATCCCATGGCCGATGGCCCGGCCATCCAGCTGGCCTCGCAAAGGGCCCTGGCGGCCGGTCAGACCATGGAAAGGACGCTGGACATGGTGCGCGCCTTCCGCCGGCGCGATGATGAAACGCCCATCGTTCTCATGGGCTATTACAATCCCGTCTATGTCTACGGCAACGCCCGCTTCCTCAAGGATGCCGGGGATGCCGGGGTGGATGGCCTGATCATCGTCGATCTGCCGCCGGAGGAGGACGAAGAGCTGTGCCTGCCGGCCATGGAGGCGAGGATCAATTTCATCCGCCTGGCCACCCCGACCACGGACGCCGAACGCCTGCCGAAGGTGCTCGCCAATGCCTCCGGTTTTCTCTATTATGTCTCGGTGGCCGGCGTGACCGGCACCAAGGAGCCAGATGTCAGCGGCGTGGGCGCCGCCATTTCCCGCATCAAAGCCCATACGGACATTCCCGTGGCGGTGGGCTTTGGCGTCAAGACCCCGGATCAGGCCCGCGCCTTCGCCGCGGTGGCCGATGCCGTGGTCGTCGGCTCGGCGCTCATTTCCGCCCTGGCGGAAAAACTGGATGAAAACGGCCAGCCCCTGCCCGGCGCGCGCCAGGCGGTGCTCGAGCTGGTGCGGGCGCTGGCGGCTGGCGTGCGCGGATGACGGGCCGCGCAAGGGCCATGGGCGGCCACAATTTGCGCGCAAATCGGGGGCAGAGGTTACAGGCATGAACTGGATCAACAATTTCGTCAGGCCGAAAATCCGCGGCTGGCTGGGCTCCGGCCAGAAGCGCGACGTGCCGGAAAACATGTGGATCAAGTGCCCGGAGTCGGGCAAGATGGTCTTCTACAAGGATCTTCAGGCCAATCTGTGGGTGGTGCCCGAATCGGGCCATCACATGCGCATGCCGGTGGACAAGCGCCTCGAGCACATGTTCGACGGCGGCGAATACGAGGCGCTGGAGCTGCCCGAAGTGGCCATCGATCCGCTGAAGTTCCGCGACAGCAGGAAATACACCGACCGCCTGAAGGCGGCCCGCGCCAAGACCGGCCGCGCGGATGCCATGGCCGCTGGCGCGGGAACGCTCGACGGCCTTGAGGTGGTCATCGCCGTGCAGGATTTCGAGTTCATGGGCGGCTCCATGGGCATGGCCGTGGGCGAGGCCATCATCACCGCCATGCGCGAGGCGGTCAGGCGCGCCGCCCCCTTCATCTTCTTCATCGCCTCTGGCGGCGCGCGCATGCAGGAGGCCATTCTCTCGCTCATGCAGATGCCGCGCACCACCATTGCCGTTCAGGAGCTCAAGGAGGCCTGCCTGCCCTATATCGTGGTGCTCACCAATCCCACCACCGGCGGCGTGACCGCTTCCTATGCCATGCTCGGCGATGTGCATCTGGCCGAGCCCGGCGCCCTCATCGGCTTTGCCGGGCCGCGCGTCATCGAGCAGACCATCCGCGAGAAGCTCCCGGAGGGCTTCCAGCGGGCCGAATACCTGCTCGATCACGGCATG
>JALSNA010000113.1 GCA_026987255.1 Hyphomicrobiales bacterium
CGTGCCCGGCGCGGCCGTGGTCTCTTCCCTGCCCGGACAGCGCGCATCGGTGAAGCCGGGCTCTGCGGCGGCGAAATTGTTCATCGACGGGATCTGGCCGGATGTCCGCAAGGGCCGGGTGGATGATTTCTCCTTGCCACAATGACTTTGGGGGTCATTCCGTCAATGCCGGCAAGCCCAAGCGCTCCAGCAGGGCCGGTTCGGGGCGGCCCTGATCGTCCCATTGGCGCAACCGGTAATAGGCCTCCAGCATCGCTTGCAGATGGCAGACCTCGCCCCTGTTGACGCCGGAGGGGGCCGGTTCGTTCAGGGAGCGGGGCGGCAGGGTGTCATCGCGCCCGGCAAAGCCCGCCGCCAGGTTGAACAGGCGCTCCAAAGTCCAGATGCGTTCACCGGCCTTCAGGAGGCGCTCCTTCGTCCAGTTTCCCTCGCAGGCGGCGTCCATCAGCCGGGCCATGAAATCGAGATCCCATCCGGCGGTGGTGAAGGCGCAGATGCCGAGCGAATCGATGGCGGCATTCTCGTCCTGGGTATCCTTGACGATGGGCGGCTTGACGGCGGGATCGGCGGTGGTGAAATCGCTCTGGTAGGGATCGGCGCGCAGATGGCAGGCGCCGCGCGGCGAGGTGGCATAGGCCAGCCCCATGCCCTGCATGGCGCGCGGATCGTAGCCGGGGAACTCCTGGCCCTTGACGCTCATCGACAGCTCCGGGCGGCCATGCTGTGCGCACAGCCGCCGTGAGCCCTTGGCCAGTTCGGCTCCGAAGCCCTCGGCGCGCGCCGTTTGCGCCACCATCTCCACCAGGGCTTGCGGCGAGCCGAAGGGCAAGGGCATGCCGGTTTCCGATTCGCTGATCACGCCGAGTTCGTAAAGCTCCATGGCGGCGGCCAGGGTGACGCCGAAGGAGATGGGATCCATGCCCTCCTCGTTGCAGACCATGTTGGCATAGGTGCAGGCATCGAGATCGGCAACGCCCACCATGGCGCCCAGGGCATAGGCGGATTCGTATTCCAGCCCGCCCTGGGGCAGGGTGTAGCGCTTGCCCTTTCTGGCGGTGAAATGATCCGGCTGGATCCTCGCCACCCGCCCGCAGCCGATGGTGCAGGCAAAACAGGCCTTGTTGGTCACCAGGTTGGGCCGCCGCCCCGGGGCGGGCGGGGTGCGCATGGCCTGTTCGGAAATGTCCTCGTATTTCTCGAAGGTCACATCCCGGCAGTTGCGGGTGGGCAGGGCGCCGAAGGCCCCGGTCTTGCTCATCATGGCGATGGTGCCATAGGTGGTCAGGCTGTGGCGCGAGGCGGAGGCGGCCAGCAGGGCATGGCCCTCCATGACAACTTCGGCGAAGCGGGCCGGATCCTTGACGCTGACGCCACGCTGGCCGCGCACCGCGATGGCCTTGAGGGCCTTCGCCCCCATGACCGCGCCCACCCCGGAGCGTCCGGCGGCGCGGTCGCGGTCGTTCATGATGGCGGCGAAACGCACGCGATTTTCTCCGGCGCGGCCGATGCCGGCCACCTTGACATCGTGGCCGTGGCGTTCCTTCAGCGCCTCTTCCGCCTCCCAGAAGCTCTTTCCCCAGATGAAATCCTCAGCCGGGCGCAGCTCGGCGCGGTCATTGTCGAGCCACAGATAGACGGGGCTTTCGGCGCGGCCGGTGAAAATGATCATGTCCCATCCGGCGAACTTCAGGGCGGCGCCGAAATAGCCACCGGAATTGGAGCAGGCGATGGCGCCGGTGAGCGCGCCCTTGGTGATGACCGCATAGCGCCCGCCGGTGGCCGCCGATGTGCCGGTCAGCGGGCCGGTGGCGAAGATCAGCGGCACATCGGGCGACAGCGGATCGGCCCTGGGATCGCATTCGGCGAAGAGATAGCGGCTGGCCAGCCCGCGCAGGCCGATACAGGCATCGCGCCAGTCCTTGTTCAGAGGCTCGGCCACGCATGTTCGCGAGGTGAGATCGACACGCAGAATCTTGCCTTGCCAGCTCATGGATTCAGCTCTCCATTGCGGTTCCGGGTTGCCATTGGGCATCTTTGTCAACTGTCTTGAAGACCATCCTCACCCCTCCGCCAGCCGCTCGCAGCGTCCCATGACCCGGATGGTTGGCAGGGGGAGGATGGATGTCAAGACTCCCCTTTGCCATGACAGTAGCCGCATTCGCACGGCATTTCCATCCACGGCGGGGCGAAGGGCGCAAAAATGTGCCAAACCTGAGCATAACACTCTGAAATTGCCCGGTTATTCTTGACTTTCATCAAGCCGCAAAAGAGCCAGAATGTGACCTTCATCAAAATCATGGAGCCAATTGCGGGCAATCCGTCAAGCCAAGTTGCGAAACCGGGTTTCGGCCTGTGGACAAAAAATCAGAAAGTTCTAATATTCCGATGAAGCAAGGGTCCTGTTTGCCGCTCTCTTCGAAGCGGCGCGAGAGGAGGCCTGAACCGATGCGCAGATTTGCCTTGATCGCGGTGGGGATTTTCATCGTCTGGCTGGCGCTGGCAGGCAGGCTGACCCTGGCGGAGGTGGTCACCGGGGCGCTGGTGGCGGCCGGTGTCGCGGCCTTGTCGCGGCATCATCTGGCGCTGCTCGACGACATTCGCCTTACGCCCATGTTGCCGGTGCATCTGGCGCGCTATTTCTGGACATTCTTCATTGCGCTTGTGGGGGCCAATCTCGACGTGGCGCGCCGGGTGATCTCGCCGAAACCGGATATTCACCCGGCGCTGGTGGAGGTCAGGACGGCGCTGACCTCGGATCTGGGCAAGCTGTGGCTGGCCAATTCCATCACCCTGACACCGGGCACGCTGAGCGTGGACGTGGTGGGCGATGTCCTCAAGGTGCACTGGATCGATGCCACGCCGGGGCGCGACATGGAGCACGCAACGCGCGCCATTGCGGAGAAGTTCGAGGCCAGGCTGAAGGGGTTTCTGTCATGAGCATGGCGCAATTGGGCATCCTGGGCGCAACTGGCCTGCTGCTGATGCTGGCGGCGGTGGCGCTGGCGCTGTGGCGGCTGCTTTTGGGGCCATCCACGCCGGACAGGGTGGTGGCGGCCGATACCCTGGGCGTGATCACCACGGCGGGGCTGGTATGGCTGGCCAGCGCCCTGGACAATGGCATCTATCTCGATGTCGCCCTGGTCTATGCGGCCCTGGCCTTCATTGGCGTGGTGGCCATCGCGCGGGCCCTGGAGCGGCACGAATAGGGGGAGAGGGGAACATGGCTGTCATCGGCGATCTTTTCCTGGTTCTTGGCGGTCTGTTCCTGTTTCTCGGGGCGCTGGGGATCGTGCGCATGCCGGATGTCTTCAACCGCCTGCAGGCGGGCACCAAGGCGGCCACCCTGGGGGCGCTGGGCATCATTGCCGGGGTATTCTTCCATCATCCGGGCTGGTGGGCGAAGCTGATGATCATCGCCCTTTTCGTGCTGATCACCTCGCCGGTGGGGTCCTCGACCATTGCGCGCGCCGCGCTTTCGGCCGGCATCCGGCCATGGCGGGAGCGCGGCGAAGATGAAGGAGAAGGCGCATGACCGTGCTGGTTGCCATATCCGTTGCCGTCATGCTCATTGCCGCGATCATGGCCGTCGCCCTGCGCAACTGGCTGGCCGCGGTGGCCGCCTTGTCGGTGGTGTCCCTGGCCCTGTCGTTCCTGTTTGCCCTGTTGCGCGCGCCGGACGTGGCGCTGGCCGAGGCGGCGGTGGGGGCGGGGCTGTCCGGCGTCCTGCTGGCCTTGACGCTGCGCCGCATTGGTCTGTGGGGCGGCCGGGAGAAGAAGGGGGAGAAGGAATGAAAAGCGCTGGCGGATATGCGCCTGCCCGCATCCGGGGGCATGAAAGAAACCACGGCAAGACGGTGGCCTCCGTGCTGTTCCTCGGCGGGCTGGGGCTGATGCTGTTCGAGCTGATCTCGGCCGTGCCCTTCGGCTCGGCTCCCATGCAGGTGGGGCAGGCCATCGCCGGGGAGGCCTTTGCGCGCACCGGGGCGGACAATATCGTCACCGCCATCTTGCTGGGCTATCGCGGCCTGGACACCTTGGGAGAGGTGACCATCCTCTTTACCGCCGCGGCGGCGGCCGGCATGGTGCTGGCCGGGGCCGGGCGCGGCGAGGCGCAAGGGCAGGAGGCGGGCTTCATCTTCCGCACCGCGGCATGGATGCTCTTTCCCTTCCTGCTGGTGCTGGGGGCCTACATCATCATTCACGGGCACCTGACGCCCGGCGGCGGCTTTCAGGGCGGCGCCATCCTGGCGGCGGCCTTCTTCACGCCGCTGCTGGCCAGTCCGGCCAGCCCGTTCAATCACCGGGTGGCCATTCTGGTGGAAGGCTTCGCGGGGCTGGTCTTTGTCGTCATCGGGCTTGCGGGGCTCGCGAAAGGGGCCTTTCTGACCCAGCTTTTGGGCACCGGGACGCCGGGGGCGCTGCTGTCGGCAGGATCGCTGCCGGTGCTCTATGTGGCCATCGGGCTGAAGGTGGGCTCGGAGCTGGCCGGTCTCATGGCGCGGGTGTTCGGCGAGGGGAGTGCCAGGTCATGACGGGAACGCTTCTCTATGGCGGCGCGATCGGCCTTGTGATCATCGGCCTGTATGCCATCGTGGCGCGGCGGCATCTGATGCGCAACATCTTCGGCCTGGCGGTCATGGAATCGGGGGTCAACCTGCTGCTGGCCAGCGTTGGCTACCGGCCGGGCGGGCATGCGCCCATCCTGGTGGCGGGGGCTGCACCGGGGCCGCTGGTCGATCCCATCCCGCAGGCGCTGGTGCTGACGGCCATCGTCATCGGCTTTGGCGTGCTGGCGCTGGCGCTGGCGCTGGTGGTGCGGGTGCGGCAGGCCTATGGAACCTTGGACAACCGCGCCGTGGCCAGGCGGCTGCGGGCGGAAAACGGGGAGGCGCGGTCATGAGCCAGTCGCTGCCTGCGATCATCTATCCGGTGGCCATCCCGCTCATGGGAGCCTTTCTTCTGCCCATCGGTGCGCGGCGCATGGCGGAACTGGCCGGACTTTTCGGGCGTATCGTGGTTCTCCTCTCCTTCTCCACGAGTCTTGCCCTGGCGGTCTCCATCTGGACCGCGGGTCCGGCCGTTTCGGCCATGGGCGGTTTTGCCGCGCCGCTTGGCATCGTCTTTTACGCCGACCGGCTGGCCATGCTCTTCCTGCTGGCGCTGAACGTGGCGGTCTTCCTGTTCTGGCCGCGCGGGCAGGGGGCGAAGGGAGGGCCTTGCACGCTCATGCTGGCGCTGCTGGCGGGCGGCTCGGGGCTGATCCTGTCGGGCGATCTGTTCAATATTTTCGTCTTCTATGAAATCACCGCGGTGGCTTCTTACGGGCTGGCGGCCAGCGGGCGCACCCATGCGGGCTTTGCCGCCGCCTTGCGCTTTCTCATCCTGGGCTCGGTGGGCTCGTCGCTGATGCTCATCGGCATAGCGCTCATCTATGCCAGGACCGGCACGCTGAACCTGGCCGATCTGTCGCGCATCGCGCCTCATGCGCTGACCGGGCCGGTGGGGCTGGCGGCCTTCATCCTGCTGCTCGCCGGGCTGGGGGTCAAGGCGGAGCTGGTGCCGCTCAATACCTGGGTGCCGGAAGTCTACGGGGCCGCGCCGGCGCGGGTCAGCGCGCTGCTGGCCGGGGTGGTCTCCAAGCTGGCCATGGTGGTGGCGCTGCGCTTTGTTGTGCAGGTCTTTCCCGGCGATGGGGCGCACACGGTGCTGCTGGTGGCGGGCATCCTGGGGGTGCTGGCCGGGGAGCTGGCGGCCTGGCGGGCGGGCAGCCTGATGGAGACCTTCAGCTATTCCTCCATCGCCCAGCTCGGCATGGTGGCCCTGGCCTTTTCGATTTCCGGGGCGGCGGGGATTGCCGCCGGGATCGCCCTGGCGCTGCATCACGCGGTGGTCAAGCCGGCCTTCTTCATGCTGGCGGCGCGCTGGCGCGGGCCGGTGGGCGGGCTGGCCGGGGCGGTCAAGGATTCGCCGCTGGCGGTGTGGCTGTTCGTCATCCTGTCGCTGTCGATCATCGGCATTCCGCCCTTCCCCGGATTCTGGGCCAAGTTCCTGTTCCTCAAGGCGGCCTTCGCCGCGCCCTCGGCCGGGGTATGGATCGCCGTTTTCGTCATGCTGGCGGGCACGGTGGTGGAGGCGGCCTATCTGTTCCGCGCCGTCTTGGTCTTCTTCGCTGACGGGGAGAGGGGCGGGAGCACACCGCGCTTTGCCTTCGCGCAGCTGGCGCCGGCGCTGGGGCTGGGAGCGGTGCTTCTGGCCGCCATGGTGTTCATCGCGCCGCTGGGGGCGTCGATTTCCGGCATGGCCGATGAGGCCTCCAATGCGGCGGCCATGGCCGCGCGGGTTCTGGATCGGGGAGAGTGACCGTCATGAGCGAGCTTGATTTCCTCTTTGCCTTCGCCGCGGTGCTGATCGCCGGGGTGATGTGCTGCGGGCGCGATGGGCGCGCCGGATGGGCGGCCATGGCGGTCTACGGGGCCATGCTGGTGGCGGTCATGGCGGCGGCGGGCAAGGTTGCGGGCGGGAGCATCCCTTCGGCGCTGGGCTTTTCCGTGCTGGGCCACAAGATCGGCTGGCGCATGGACGGGCTGGGCTGGTTCTTCTCCATGCTGACGGCGGGCGCGGCCTTCTTCGCCAGCTGGTATGCGGCCGGTGAATGGGGGCGGGCGCAACCCGGGATGAAGACGCAGCACCTCTTGCTGGCGCTGAACGTGGCGGCCATGCTGCTTCTGGTCAACGCCGGCGATCTTCTGAGCCTGTTCATCGGCTGGGAGCTGGTGAGCTGGGCGGCCTTCGCCATGATGGCGCAAAAGGGCGGCCCGGCGCAGCCGGCGGCCATGCGCTACATGATCTATGCCCTGGCCGGGGCCATGGCGGTCCTTGCCGGAATCATGATCGTGCATGCCGTTACCGGCAGCTTTGCCTACAAGGATTTCGCGGCCGCTTTCGGCGCCATGTCCAGCGGCATGAAGTGGCTCCTGGCGGGGCTGTTCGCGGCCGGGTTCGGCGTCAAGATGGCGCTCATGCCCTTCCATCTGTGGCAGGCGGCGGCCTATTCGGAGACGCCGGGGGCCTCATCGGCCTTTCTCAACGCGGTCTCGGCGCGCATGGGGCTGTTTGCGCTGATTCTGGTGCTCGTCAAGGTCATGGGGCTTTCCGCCCTGGCGGGGCTGCATGTGCCGCTCATCGGCCTGAGCGCAAAAGGCCTTTTGATGTGGATTGCCGCCTTCACCATGGTGATCCCCACCTTCATCGCCCTGATGCAGACCGATGCGCGCATGCTGCTGACCTGGCACGGCATCGGACAGGGCGGCTACATGCTGCTCGGCGTGCTGGTGGGCACCGGGCTGGGCACGGCGGGCGGATTGCTGCACGTGTTCAATTACGCCACCTATCAGATGGCGCTGTTTCTGGCGGTGACGGCGGTCATCCACCGCACCGGCACCTCCGATCTGGACCGCCTGGGCGGGCTGATCACGCGCATGCCCTGGACCTACGTGACCTTGCTCATGGGCATCATCGGGCTGGCGGGGCTGCCGCCGATGAACGGGTTCGTCTCCAAGTGGATG
The DNA here is from genome assembly GCA_026987255.1 of Hyphomicrobiales bacterium. Lineage (GTDB taxonomy): Bacteria > Pseudomonadota > Alphaproteobacteria > Rhizobiales > Aestuariivirgaceae > Thermopetrobacter. Next base: position 7,566 of record JALSNA010000113.1, read on the forward strand.
ATCTACCGCTCCTTGCTCGATTCGGGCTCGGCCTTCCTGCTGATCTTCGCCTTCGTGGGCACGCTGGGCACCATCCTTTCGGTCTACAAGCTGATCCACAACATCTTCCTGGGGCGGCTGAGGCCGCAGCACGAGGGCGTGCGCGAGGCCCCATGGAGCATGGTGGCGCCCATGCTGGCGCTGGGCGGCATCGGTTTTGTCACCGGCTGGTTCCCCGGACTGGCGCTGAACCTGACGGACATCGCGCAAGCGGCCATGGGGGCGCCGGAGCTGCCCCATGGCCTGGGCGGGGTGGCCACGGCGCGCGGCTCGCTGAACATGATCTGGGTGGTTTCCATCCTGCTTGTGGCCATCGGCTTTGGCGCCATCGTCTTCTATTTCCTGGGCAACCGGCGCTACGAGGTGAACCAGCTGAACAATTATGCCGGCGGGCATTTCCTCTCGCCACAGGTGCCCTATCAGTTCAGCCATGAGTTCTATCCCGGCCTGGCGCGGGTCATCGGCCCGTGGTACCGCGGCTCCATCGTGCGCGCCGAACAGGGCATCGGCACCTTGCTCGATGTGTCGGGCGATCTGTGGCGGGGCATTTACCATCTGGCCTGGACGCCGCTCTATCTGCTGGCTGCAACGGTCATCGCCCTTGGCTGGGCCATCATGGGAGGGATGTGATGAGACTGCTCGCCGACATCGTCCTCATGCCGCTGATCGCCTTCATCACCGGGCTTTTCCTGGTGCTCATGTACCGCCGGGTGCGGGCGAAGATCGAGCGGCGCGTGGGGCCGCCCTTCTTCCAGCCGGTCTATGACATCGTCAAACTGTTCGCCAAGAAGACGCAGATTTCCCATGGCGTCATGCACGATCTGTCCATCGTGCTGCTGCTGGGCGGCTATATCACGGCGGAAATCTTCCTGCCGGTGCCCGGCTTCAAGGGGCTGGCGGAGGAGGGAGATCTGCTGACCCTGATCTACATCATGATGGTGCCCATGCTGGGGCTGGCGCTGGGGGTGGGCTCGTGCGCCAATCCCAATGGCTCCATCGGCATTTCGCGCGCCCTGACGGCCATGCTGGCCTATGACGTGCCGCTGGCGGTGGCGATCATCGGCGCGACCATGACCTATGGCACCACCAACCTGGTGGAGATCGTGCGCATCCAGCAGGAAGGCGGCATGGCCACCTGGGGGATCGCCACCATGCCGCTTCTGGCCATCGGCGGTTATCTGGCGGTGCACGGCATGTTCGGCAAGGAGCCTTTCGAGATCTACATCGCTCCGGCGGAGATCGCCACCGGACCGATGGTGGAGATGAGCGGCAAATACATGGGGGCGCTGTTCATCATGCAGTGTTTCCAGCTCTATACCATCGGGGTGCTTTACGTGACGCTGTTCCTCGGCGGGGGGGAGAACTGGCCGCTGTTCCTGATCAAGGTGGCGGCGGTGGTCTTCATTTCGGTGGCGGTGACCAATGTCTACGGGCGCTACCGCACCGACAAGGTGGTGCGCTGGATGTGGAAATGGCCCACGGGCATCGCCCTGCTGGGGCTGGCTCTGGTGATGGCCAAATAAGGGAGCGCAAGGGAGACGATGACAGACAAACCTCTCAAGAGCCATGTGCGCCCGCCGCAGGACACCATGCCCGGCGGGGCCGGGCAGGGCTGCCCGGCGCCCGATGCGCAAACGCGCTCCATCTGGCGCAGGATCATGGATGATTTCGCCGATCACTGCCGGGCGCGCTCCCTGTTCGTGCTGCATTACTGCACCGGCTGCGGGGCCATCGAGCTGCCGCCGACCATTACCTCGCGTTTCGACATGGAGCGGGTGGGCATCACGCCGATGGTGACGCCGCGGCAGGCGGACATCCTGCTGATCACCGGCTATCTGTCGTTGAAGACGCTGAAGCGCGTCATTCTCTCCTACGAGCAGATGCAGGGGCCGAAATACGTGCTTGGCTTCGGCTCGTGCACCATCAACGGCGGCATGTACTGGAACTCCTATGCCACCATGAAGCGGCTGGATCAGTATATCCCCACCGATCTGTTCATCGCCGGGTGCATGCCGCGGCCGGAGGCGGTGCAGCAGGTGCTGCTCAAGCTCATCGAGGATATCGATGCAGGCCGCGCCAATGCCTGGCAGGACTATTACCGCAACTACGATTTCTACCTGGGCAACCAGCAAAGGCTTTTCGGGGCGGGCTGGAACACGCCCACCGACGTGATCGGCGAGGCGCGGCACTATGGCTATTACGGGCCGGGCACGGAAGGGGAGCACACCCGCCTGCTGGCCGAGGGGGGCGGCTCGGCGGCCCGGCTGGCGCATGCGGAATATCCCTCCACGGCACTGACGGGGAGGATCAAGTCATGAGCATTCCCGCCAGACTCAACGAGGTGCTGAACGAATTGCCGGCCATCCAGGCGCGGCCGGCCGGGGCGCGGCGCGTGCGGGTGGATGTGGCGCCGCAAGGGCTGCCGGCGCTGCTGGAGCTGCTCAAGGGGCGGCTGGGGTTCATTCACCTGTCGGCCATTTCCTGCGTGGACTGGATCGAGGATGGGCAGTTCGAGCTGGTCTATCACGTCTGGTCGCACGAGATGAAGCTGCTGGTCTCGTGCCATGTGCGCATTGCGCGCGAGCCTGGTGTCTATGTCTCGGTGCACGACATTCACGAGCCGGCCGGGTTCTTCGAGCGCGACATCCACGAGATGTTCGGGGTCCATTTCGACGGGGCGCCGAGCATGGAAAAATTCATCCTCACCAGCTGGGAGGGGCCGCCGCCCATGCGCAAGGACTTCAACACCCGCAAGCACGTGGAGGAGACCTTCGAGTGGGTGGATTACCGGCCGGACTGGCTGAAGGACATCGAGCGCAAGGGGGGAGGCATCGAATCATGACCACGCCGCAGGTTCCCGATCCCGCAACGCTTGCTCCTTCGGAGGAATACGATCTCTATTTCGGTCCCAACCATCCGGGCATCGAGGGCAACTATTCGGTGCGGGTGCGCCTGAAGGGGGATGTGATCTGCCAGGCGGTGGCCGATGGCGGCTATCTGCACCGGGGGTTCGAGAAGATCATGGAGGACCGCCTGTGGGTGCAGAACATCGCCCTGGTGCCGCGCATCTGCGTGCCCGATCCGGTGCCGATGGAAGAGTCCTATGCGCGCGCGGTGGAGATGATCGGCGGTCTTGAGGTCCCCCTGCGGGCGCAATGGATCCGGGTGCTGATGCTGGAGCTGTCGCGCATCTGCGCGCATCTGTTCACCTTCGGCGGCAATGCGGCGACCATCGGGCTTTACACCAACATGTTCTGGGGCGTGACCATGCGCGATCTGTTCCTCGACATTTTCGAGGAGATCACCGGGGCGCGCATCTATCACATCTACATCACCCCCGGCGGGGTGCGGCGCGATCTGCCCGAGGGCGTGCTGGAGCGCATAGAGGCCCTGCTGGTGGAGCTTGAAGAGCGCATGCCGCAATTCGAGGATCTGTTCTTCAACAATGCGGTGGTCATCGACCGGGCCACGGGCACGGGCAGGATGAGCGCCGAAGAGGCGCTGGCGTGGGGGGTGACGGGGCCCAACCTGCGCGCCACCGGGGTGGCCTCGGATGTGCGCCGGGACGATCCCTATCTTGTCTATCCGCAGGTGGATTTCGACATCGTGACGGAAACCGGCGGCGATGCCCTGGCGCGCATGATGGTGCGCAAGGGGGAGGTGGTGCAAGCGGTGAAGATCGTGCGCCAGGCCATTGCGGCGCTGCGCAAGGTGGGCGGGCCGGTGCGTTGCGAGCTGCCCAATCCGCTGGCCTGGGATCTGCCCGCCGGGGATGCCTATGCGCGCACCGAAAGCTCCAAGGGCGAGCTTGGCTTCTACATCGTCTCCAATGGAGGGCCGCGGCCCTACCGGGTGCACGTGCGCGGGGCCTCCTCCATGCACGCCGTGCAGGTTCTGGAAAAACTGCTCGTGGGCAGCCGCATCGAGGACGTGGCGCAGATCATGTTCTCGCTCGATGCCTGCCCGCCGGAGGTGGACAGATGAGCGACATTGCACCGAAATACAAAGGCTCCATGCTGCGGCCGCTGAAGGCGCTGTCCTTCCTGTTCCGCGAGCCGGCGACGCTGCCGATGAGGCCGCGCCCGGCGGCCAAAGTCTATCGCGGCTTTCATCTCAACGACTGGGAAAAGTGCGTCGGTTGCGCCACCTGTCAGCAGATCTGCGACAATGACGCCATCCGCATGGTGCACATTCCCGCTCTGCCCTCCGATCCGGCCAAGGGGATCCGGCCGCGCCGCCCGGCCATCGATTACGGGCGCTGCTGCTGGTGCGCGCTGTGCGTGGATATCTGCCCCACCGGCTCGTTGTCCATGTCGCGCGAATATATCCACGTGTCGCGTGATGTGGACAGCTATTTCATCCTGCCCGATGAAGAGGGCATGCACGGGGTGCGCTATCCGCAGGGCTGGGCCAAGGACGAAAACGCCGATCTGCTGGATCTGAAGCGCCAGGAGATGCCCGAGGAGCCGCCGCAGGAGCGGGCGGACAATTTCAGCGAAATCTGCGAGGGATACGATCCGCAGACGGCCATGCTGGAGGCCTCGCGCTGCATCCAGTGCGGCATGTGCCATGACGCCTGCCCGGCCCACATGCATGCGCCGGAATACATCCGGGCCATCTTCGAGGGGGATTTCGAGAAATCGGTGGCGGAAATCTACCGCACCAACCCGTTTCCGCAGGTGTGCGGGCGGGTCTGCACGCACCGGTGCGAAACCGCCTGCTCCATCGGCAAGCGCGGCGAGCCGGTGGCCATCCGCTGGCTGAAACGGGCGGCGGTGGACAACGTGCCGCAGGACAGGACGATCGCCATTGCCCTGAAGGACAAGGCAAAAACGAAAACCGGCAAGCGCGTGGCGATCGCCGGGGCGGGGCCTGCGGGCCTCACGGCGGCTTTCGATCTGGCCAAGCTGGGGCACGAGGTCACCGTCTATGAGGAAAAGCCCAGGCCGGGCGGCATGATGCGCTATGGCATCCCGGAATACCGGCTGCCCTATGAGCGGATCGATGCCGATATCGCGGTGATCGAGGCGGCGGGGGTGAAGATCCGGTGCAACACGAAGCTGGGGCGCGATGTCACCATGGCGCAGCTCAAGGGGCAGGCGGATGCGGTCTTGCTGTCCACCGGGCTGAACAAGGGACGCTCGACGCGCATTCCCGGCTCCGATCATCCGCAGGTGCGCGCGGCGGTGGATCTTCTGGCCAGGATCACCCTGGGCGAGGCATTCGATATTCCGGCTTCGGCGGTGGTCATCGGCGGCGGCAACGTGGCCTTCGACATAGCCCGCTCGCTGGCGCGGCTGCAGCGCCGGGCCTTCGGCAAGGTGGAGGTGACGGTGCTGGCCCTGGAAGAGCGCGACAAGATGCTGGCCGATGAAGAAGAGGTCATCGAATCGGCGCAGGAGGGCGTCAAGCTGATCAATGGCCGCGGGCCGAAGCAGGTGGTGATCGAAGGAGATGCGCTCAAGGGGCTGGAAACGGTCAAGTGCCTGTCGATTTTCGATGAGCAGGGGCGCTTCCATCCCAGGTATGACGAGACGGATGTGATGTTCCATCCGGCGCAGATGGTGATCGAGGCCATCGGGCAGATGTCCGATGTCTCCTTCCTCGGCGAGGATTTGACCGAGCAGCTGGAATGGAGCCGCGGGCGCATCAGGATCGACGAGGCCGGGCGCACATCGGTGCCCTGGCTGTGGGCGGCGGGTGACCTGGTGAAGGGGCCGGACGTGATTTCGGCCATCGCCACGGGTCATGCGGCGGCGGCCAGCATTCATGCCGCCCTCATGGGGGAGACAGAGGCAAGGGAGGCCAAATGATGCCCAGACATGGCGAAGGGCACGAAAGCGCCCATGACAAGCTGAAAAGGGCGCAGACCCTGGAGGAAATCCTGGAGACCGCCCTGGGTTTCGAGGCCACGGCGCGGGATTTCTATGCGGAGCTGGCGGGCCGGGTCTCCAAGCCCCTGCGCGAGCTGGTGGAGGAGCTGGCGGAGGAGGAAAAGGAGCACTACCGGCTGTTTTCCGAACTGAAGGCCAATCCGGACATTGCCGGGGCGCTCAAGGAGCTGGTGGAGCGCCCGGCGGAGGATCACAGGTTTTCCGACTTCATCCAGAAGCCCGATCTGGGCGAGGCCCCGGACGATCAGGCGATCTTGCAATATGCCCTGGCGCGCGAGGATGCGGCGGCCAAGCAATATGCGGCCCTGGCGCAAAGCACGCCGGAAGGGCCGGTGCGCGATTTGTTCACGCATCTGGCCAAGGAGGAGCTGGCCCACAAGGCGGAGCTGGAGAAGCGCTATTACGAGATCGTCCACTCCGGCGGCGTGTGAGGGGTTTTAGCCCTTTTCGCCGCCCGCGGGCGGCCTGGCCCAGGCGATGAAGGAAGGGTTGCGGTAGCCCTGGGGGGCTTTTCCGTAGATCAGCGGTTCGCCACCGGTGGTGAGCGTGATGCCGCCCGCGGCGCGCAAGATGGCGTCTCCGGCGGCGGTGTCCCATTCCATGGTGGGGCCAAAACGCGGGTAGACATCCGCCAGGCCCTGGGCCAGCAGGCAGAACTTCAGGGACGATCCGGCGCTGAGCAGGCTCTTGACCGGCAATTCTTTCAGGAAGTCTTCGGTTTGCGCCGTCATGTGGGACTTGCTGGCCACGGCGCGCAGGCCGTCAGCGGGCGCAGGCGCGGTGGTGATGGGGGCAAAGGGGATGTCCTCCCAGCCGGGCAGGGGGGCATCCGGATCAAAAACGGCATGGAGGGCCAGATCGGCAGCAGCGGTCAGCCACAGCTCCTTGCGGGCCGGGGCCAGGATGATGCCGAAGACGGGCGCGCCATCCTCCACCAGGGCGATGTTGACGGTGAAATCCGTTCCTTCGCGGATGAATTCCCTGGTGCCATCGAGGGGGTCGACGAGGAAGAAACGGCGGCAAATGGTGGGCATTTCGCCGCGGCTGGCGGCTTCCTCGGCGATGATGGGGATATCCGGGGCAATCTTGTGCAAATCTTCCAGGATGATGTTTTCCGCCGCCGTGTCGGCTTCGGTCACCGGAGATGCGTCCGCCTTGGCGCGCACCTTGAAGCCGCCGCGCAGCACCGCCAGCTGGACCGATCCGGCCGCATGGACGGCGCGGATCAGGGCGCGGGCGAGGCCGGTCATTTCCGTTCTGGATGTCTTGCCGGTCATGGCGGGATGGTCGCGCATTTGAACCTGCAACACAAGTCAAAAGCCGCCATGGCTTGGCCATATACCGGGCCTAAAGAGTTCATCTGCGGGCGGATCGTCATGGTTAAGGCTTCCTTAAGGGTGCCATCCTTAGGATGGCGGGGAATCTGACAGGCTGTGTGGGCGAATGGTGACCACATGATTTTTGAAGGGCCGGCCCGATGAAAACCTCCTTGATGCTGCTTTCCGGCTGCCTCGTCCTGATCCTGGCTGTTGATGGGGAACAGAGCGCGCGCGCCGGTGGTGATCCGATTGGCGATTTCATCAGGAGCGGCAAGCTGGATTCCAAAAAGGCCAAGCTGCCCCCCTTGCGGCGCAACAATTTCAAGCCGGTGGGGGCGGAGTCCAGACCCAACAGGGCGGGAAAATCCGATCTTCTGCCGAAAGGGCGGATTGGGGCGGGCAAGACGCGTGGCGAGGCTCCGGCGGCAAAAGGCGCGCCAGGGGGGGATTTCGTGCCCGTTGCGCCAGGTGCGCACAAGACGCAACCCGTGGCGCACAAGGTTCCACCGGCGGGGCCAAGGCCTCTCTTTGCGCAAAGGGGGGCGCAGCGGCTGAAGCTGATGGCCGGGCAGATGGTCATGGTGGGCTTTCGCGGCACATCGGCGCAAGGCAAGGGGGTGCGGGCGGTGCTGGATGAAATCCGCCGCGGCGAGCTTGGCGGGGTGATGATCATGGGCCACAACGTGCGCTCCATCGCCCAGTTGCAAACCCTGAGCCGCGCCCTGCGCAAGGCGGCCTGCATGGGCAGGCAGCCTGTGCCCTTCATCGCCATAGACCAGGAAGGCGGGCTGGTGCAGCGGCTGAAGACGACGCGCTATCCCTCGGCGAAGAAAATGGCCAGCCTGGGGCCGAAGGCGGCCGCTCAATATTACGGCAAGATGGCGCGGGAGCTGCGCGCGGCCGGGGTCAATGTCAATTTCGGGCCGGTGGTGGATGTGGATGTCCAGGGGCGGAAAAATCCCATCATCGGGCGCATGGGGCGCGCCTACAGCGCGGATGCGGCCAAGGTGACGCAATATGCGAAAATCTTCGTCCGCGCCCATCACAAGCAGGGCATCCTGGCGGTGGCCAAGCATTTCCCCGGTCATGGCAGCTCGCTGAGCGACAGCCACAAGGGGTTCACCGCCATTCCGGCCTGGAGCGCGAAACGGGAGCTTTTGCCCTATCGCAAGCTGGCAACGGGCAAGGATGCCGTGGACATGGTCATGGTGGGGCATTTGTACAACAAGGCCTGGGGGGCGCCGGCCAGTCTGTCCTACAAGGCGGTGAGCGGCATTTTGCGCCGTCAGGTGGGGTTTTCCGGCGTGGCCATCACCGACGACATGGAAATGGGCGCGATCCGCAAGAGCTATGGCTGGGGGCAGGCCATTCGCCTGGCGGTCAATGCCGGGGAGGATATCTTGCTCTATTCCAACACGGCGCGGTATGATCCCTTCCTGGCCAGAAAGATACGCGATGGCATTCTCAAAGCCAATCCAAGGCGCATCGCCCAGGCCTATGGGCGCATCATGCGGCTGAAGGCCCGCCTGGGCGATCCCTGCCGGT
>JALSNA010000114.1 GCA_026987255.1 Hyphomicrobiales bacterium
CGCCGAGAAACAGCCAGTTGCCCCAATCGCGCGAGACGATGCAGGTATGCTTGCCCGGCCAGCCTATGCCCGCCTGGGCCGCCAGAGGCTTTTCCATCAAGGGCGCGGTGTCCACGAAGACCTTGACATCCTCCCCCGTCAGCGAGGCCACCAGCTGCGCCGTCTGCTTCAGCCGCCCCTTGAGCACGCCGTGATAGTCCCTGCCCAGGGCATAGATGGAAACCACGCCCCGGTCATGCCTTTCCAGCCGCTTCAGGGGATCGAGCCCGGCGGGCGGGCCGTAGTTCATGGCGCAGACGATGGCCGAGCGCGCCTGGGCCCACATGGCGCAAGGGGCGGCGCGCCGCTCCAGGGTCTCCTCCATCCAGCTCATGGTGCCGTGGGATCCGGCGGCCACAAAGGCGCGCAGATCGCGCCCGCTCGAATCATCGAGATGCGCCGAAGTGATGCCCACGGCATCGAACCCGTCGGCAAGGGCGCGCGCCTTGATGCGGTCTTCAACTGTCCTGGCTGCCATGGGCCGAGGTGAGCCGCACAGGCGTCAAAAGTCAAGCGCCGAATAGACCGCCGGTGGCGAGATGCCGCGCACCCGGTCGGCCAGCAGGGGGCGGAAGGCCGGGCGCGACTTGATGCGCTGATACCACAGCTTGGCCGCCTCCTGGCCTGTCCAGTCCAGGGCGTCGAGATATTCCAGCACCGAGATGTGTGCCGCCGCCGCCAGATCGGCCATGGACAGCGCATCGCCCGCCAGCAGCCCGCGCTCCGAGGTCAGCCTGGCGATATAGTCCAGATGGCCGGGAATGCGCTTCAAGGCATTGCGCACCCGCGTGATGTCCGGCGAGCCGCCGCCCGCGGCGGCGGGCAGCTGGCGGCGGATGGCCTTTTCCATCAGCACCGGCGCGGTGATCTCGAAATTGAACCGCCCGTCGAACCAGGCCACCAGGCGGCGCACCTCGGCGCGCTGGGCGGGGGTGTCCCCCAGCAGGGAAAAACTGTCCGTCGCGCGGGTTTCCTCCAGGTATTCGCTGACTGCCAGGATACCGCAAACAGTGGTGCCGTCGGGCGCGACATAGACGGGCACCTCACCGGCAGGGTTGAGCGACAGGAAGGCGGCCCGCAACTCCCAGGGCTTTTCTTCCAGCAATTCGGTCTGCGCTCCGTATTCCCCCAATGACAGCCGGATACGGCGGCAAAAGGGATCGAGCGGATAATGATACAGCTTGGCCATGTTTCAACCGTGCGGCACGAATGGGACCGAAGCAAGACACATGAAGCGGCAATCCACAAGAAGAAAGGCACGCTACGGCAGGTTCATTCCTTGCCGAAACGCTCTTTCAAATGGGCAAAAAGGGCGCGCACGGCCAGGGCCTCGCCGCCCTTGGGGCGGGCGGGACGGGCGGTGAAGTTCCAGCCCGACTGGTCGATGTGGGCCCAATGCGCGGCCCTTTTCACGAACCGCGACAGGAACAGGGCGGCGATGATGGCCCCGCCATGGCCCGATGAACCGACATTGGAGGTATCGGCCAGGGGGCTTTTCATCTCCTCCATGTAGGGCCGCCACAGGGGCAGCCGCCACAGCGGATCGTCCTGAAGCCGCGCCGCATCACCAAGGGCGGCCGCCAGATCGTCATCGGGAGTGAACAGGGCAGCGATCTGCGGCCCCAGGGCCACCCGTGCCGCGCCTGTCAGCGTGGCCATGTCGATGAGCATGTCCGGGGCCTCCTCATCGGCCGCCGCCAGCGCATCGGCCAGCACCAGCCGCCCCTCGGCGTCGGTATTGCCCACCTCCACGCTGATCCCGGCGCGCGAGCGGATGATGTCGGATGGGCGGTAGGATGCGGATGAAATGACATTTTCCACCGCCGGGACGAGCACCCGCAAACGGACATCCAGTCCGCCCGCCATGACCATGCGCGCCAGGGCCAGAACGGCGGCTGCCCCGCCCATGTCCTTCTTCATCAGAATCATGCCCGAGGCCGGTTTGATGTCCAGCCCGCCGGTATCGAAGCACACGCCCTTTCCCACCAGGGTCAGTTTCGGCGCATCCGGAGCCCCCCATGTCAGATCGATGAGGCGCGGGGCGCGGGCCTTTGTGGCCGCCCGGCCCACCGCATGAATCAGCGGATAGCCTTGCGCCAGGGCCTCGCCGGTGGTGATGTCCACCTGCGCGCCGAAATCCGCGGCCAGCCCGGTGGCGGCGGCGGCCAGTTCGGCCGGGCCCAGATCTTCCACCGGGGTGTTGACCAGATCGCGCGCCAGCCACATGGCGCGGGCCTGCTCCAGCACATCCGCCCGCTTGACGCCCCCAGGGCAGATCAGGCGCGCCGGAGCGGGCTTCTCCTTGCGGTAGCGGGCAAAATCATAGGCCTCCAGCAGCCAGCCCAGGGCCGCAAGAGCGCCATCCGCCCCGGCCATGTCCGCAAAGCGGTAAAGACCGGCAGGCAGCCGGCGCGAGAGCGCGCCCGTGGCCAGCGATGGCGTGTCATCGTCCGGCGCGCCCACCAGGACGGAGGCCAGCGCGCCATCTTCGCCAGGCACGAGCAGAACGTCCCCCGGCGCGGCTTCATAGCCGCTGGCCTTGGCCCAGGCCCTGGCGGGCGCGGGCTGGGCATCCAGATCGTCCGCCTTGAGCAGCCGGATGGGCGTGGCGCTCTGGCCGTCACCGGCGGGCAGGAGAATCTCTTCCAGGGCAAGCATGAAACCATCCTCTTGGTGATGAAGGCCCGCACAATACCGCCGCGCGAAAAAATTGCCAACATGGTTAACGCTTTATTGAGGGGTTGTGCCGCATCATGGCCGGCAAGAATGAAAAGACCCGCACATGGCCGGGCCGAAACTTTTTTGACAGGGTGCGATGACATGTTCGTGAAGGCTTCTTGTTTCCCCTACCGGATTGGCGGCAAGGCTGCCAGTGCATGCCTGATCCTGGCCGCGGCCATCTCGCTCAGCGCATGTCAGACCACGGGCACATCCTCGCGCGGGGCCGATCCCGTGACCACCGGCTCCACGACGCCTGCGCCATCACTCAAGGCCACCGCCGCGGCCGCCAAGGCATGGCGCAGGAATCCGCGCGATCTGCGCGCCGGCATGGCCTATGCCAGTCAGCTCAAGGCCCTGGGCCAGACCGGCCAGCAGCTGGCCGTCCTGAAGCAACTGGTCAGCTACCACCCGAAGGACATGAGCCTGCGCGCCTTTTATGGCCGCGCCCTGCTCAAGGCGGGCCGGCCCATTCAGGCCGAGGGGGTCTTTCGCGCCATGATCAAGGCCGGCCAGCGCGACTGGAAGACCTACAACGCCCTGGGCGCGGCACTGGCCGAACAGGGGCGCTATGGCGAGGCAAGGGCGCAATACAGGGCCGCCCTGCGCGCCTCTCCGGGCAATCCGAAAATCACCAACAACATTGCCATGAGCCTCATTCTGGAGGGCAACCCGGGGCGCGCCGAAACCATGCTGCGCCAGGCCATGGCCACGCCGCAAGGGGCCAGGGAGCCGCGTCTGCGCCAGAACCTGGCCCTGGCGCTGGGCCTGCAGGGGCGGTTCAAGGAAGCGCGGTATGTCGCCTCGCAGGATCTCTCCCCGGCGGAAGTGGAGGCCAACATGGCCTACCTGCGCCGCATGCTGGGCAGCGCCAATACCTGGGACAAGCTGAAAAAGGGCTGAGGCCCACATGAGGGACACCGGCCGCCGGGCTTGCAGCAAGGCGTTCTATCCGTGACAGCTCCGATTTTTGCAAAGTTCCCTGGCAATCCCTTCATGGTGCCTGGGGCCTTTCTCATGGTTTGGCCGTGATATTCGAGCCTTGTTTTTATCCGGCCCAGCCCCTACAGAAGGGACAAAGGACTTCCAGGACGAGCGCAAACGGGGCCCTGCAATGAACACCACCGATGCATCGCAATGGCGCGGCACCACCATCATCGCCGTGCGCAAGGGCTCCAGGGTGGTCATCGCCGGGGATGGCCAGGTCTCGCTGGGCAATACGGTCATCAAGGCCACGGCGCGCAAGGTGCGCCGGCTGAGCGGCGGCAAGGTGGTGGCCGGGTTCGCCGGCGCCACCGCCGATGCCTTCACCCTGCTGGAGCGCCTGGAGAGCAAGCTGGAGCAATACCCCGATCAGCTCACCCGCGCCTGTGTGGAACTGGCCAAGGACTGGCGCACCGACCGCTTCTTGCGGCGGCTGGAGGCCATGATGATCGTCGCCGATGCCTCCGCCACACTGGTGCTGACCGGCAATGGCGACGTGCTGGAGCCCGAAGGCGGCGTGGCCGGCATAGGCTCCGGCGGCGCCTTTGCCCTGGCGGCGGCGCGCGCCCTGATGGATACGGACATGGAGGCCGAAGCCATCGCCCGCAAGGCCCTGCAGATC
>JALSNA010000115.1 GCA_026987255.1 Hyphomicrobiales bacterium
GATGAGATCAGCTTCGAGACGGCGGCCGCCATGATGCTGAAGGGCCTGACCGCATGGTATCTGCTGCGCGAAACATACCGGGTGCGGGAGGGCCAAACGATCGTCTTTCTGCCCGCCGCCGGAGGGGTGGGCCTGATCGCCGGGCAATGGGCCAAGGCGCTCGGGGCGCGCGTTATCGGCGTCTGTTCGCCCGCCAAGCGCGACATTGCCCTGGCGCATGGCTACGCGGAGGTGATCGATTACACCGTGCAGGACATGGCAAAGGAGGTGCGCGCCCTCACCGGTGGCGCGGGCGTGCCGGTGGTCTATGACGGGGTGGGAGCGGCGACCTTCCTGCCCTCCCTGGATTGCCTCTCGCCGCGCGGGCTTCTGGTCAGTTTCGGCAATGCCTCGGGGCCGGTGAAAAACGCCGATCTGAACGATCTGGCCTCGCGCGGCTCCTTGTATGTCACCCGCCCCATCCTGATGGATTACGTGCGCGGCGATGCACAGCTGGCGCGGGCCAGCGAGGAGCTGTTCGGGATGGTGGCCTCAGGAAAGGTGAAAATCACCATCAACCAGCGCTATCCCCTGGCGCAGGCCGCCCGCGCCCATGCCGATTTGCAGGCGCGCAAGACCACCGGGCAGACCATCCTCATCCCGTGATGATTTGCGCTATCTTCAGCCATTTCCCGTTTTCAGTGGCGGGGCGAACTGCAAGGCCATGTCCCAGGGCAGATAGATCCATGTGTCCTGGGACACTTCGGTCACGAAGGTATCCACTAGGGGCACCCCCGCCGGCTTGGCATAAACGGTGGCGAAATGGGCCGCAGGCAGCATGTCACGCACGACCCTGGCGGTCTTTCCGGTATCCACCAGATCGTCAATGACCAGGATGTTTGCGCCGCCATCTTCCAGCAGCTTTTCGCTTACCGGCTTGATGACATTCATCTTGCCCTGCCTGCCATAATCATAGGAGGCCACACAGACCGTTTCGATGTTGCGCACATCCAGTTCGCGGGCGGCGATGGCAGCCGGAACCAGCCCGCCGCGGGTGATGGCGACAATGGCATCGAAGGGGCCCTTGCCGGACAAACGCCAGGCCAGGGCCCGGCTGTCGCGGTGAAACTGCTCCCAGGACACGGGAAAACCCTTGGCGTAGCGTTCGTCGATATTTGGCCCGTCGCTCATGGCGGCTCCTTGCTGGCATCAACGCGGCAGGCTTATCAGTGAACCGGATGATCTTTCAAGAGGGCGAGCAACTCTTCCACCGCCTTTTGCGGGTCTTCGGTGGCGGTCACATAAACGCGCACGCCTCGTGCGCCCATCTTGTTGACGAACCCCTGCCCGCAGCCGGAGGTGATGAGAAAATCCATGTCGTCCAGCGGATGGGGGGCATCATGTGGGTGGGCGTGCATGGACATTTCCTTGGGCAGCTTGATGCGGTCTACCTCGGCAAAACCGCCATCGTCCCGGGTTTCATAGACCAGGAACTTGCGGGTCTTGCCAGCATGTCCGGTCACGGTACGGTAATTTTGACTGGTTACGGCAATTTTCATGATCTTGACCTTTTGGTTGTCTGTTCGGGCTCTGCCTGGCCGGATCAGTGATCCGGAGACTGCCCTGCCAGACCATCGAGGATCGGGCAATCGGGCCGGTCGTCTCCGTGGCAGGCCTGAACGAGATGAGCCAGAGAGGATTTCAGGGCTTGAAGTTCCCTGATCTTGACCTCGATGGCCTCGATGCGGTCTTGCGCCAGCGCCTTGACATCGCGGCTGGCGCGGCTCTTGTCCTCGTAGAGGGACAGCAGCTGGCGGCATTCATCGAGAGAAAACCCCAAGGAACGGGCGCGGCCCAGAAACCGCAGCCTGGCGATTTCGCTGCCGGCATAGTCGCGGTAGCCATTGGGCTTGCGGCCGGGGGAAACCAGGCCGATTTCGTCATAATAACGCACGGTCTTGACAGGCAGTCCCGCTTGCGCGGCGGCTTGCTGGATATTCATGGCGCTCCTCGCAGAGGGGTTTCTTGCGCTGCCCGGCAAGGCTCATGACGCCTTGTGCCGGCCGGGCATGTAGCTGATGTCTGTCCTGCGGGACGAAAAATCAAGCCCACGGCATTCTGCATGCCGGAATGAGCGGTTCACGCCGCTCTACTGGGCGGGACCTTTGGGCCTGGGGGGCTGCTTGCGCATGAGCCTGGCCGCCTTTTTGGCATATTCTGGATCGGCCAGGAGCTGGCGGGCCACCTGCGCGTTGCCCTTGGGCGGTATGAGCGCCGTCATGATGGCCAGCAGCCGCTTTTTCATCTCCGGCGTCATGTTGGGATTTTGCCTGATCTGCCCGATTTTCCTGTCATAGGCGCCATCCTTGTTGCGCTGCACGTAGCTGATGGCCATGCCGGTGGAGACGAACTTGCCGACCCAGTCCTCGATGGAATCGAAACCGAACCTTTTCAGATCGGCGAGTATCTTTTCGCGCACGGCTGAGTTCTTCATGCCCTCGATGACGCCCGCCGGGCTGGGCTGGCTGCCCTTGAATTTCTGATCCTTGTATTTCTCACGCAACATGATGAGGGAATCGATGGCCCTTTTGGCTTCATCCAGGGTCAGCGGCTGCTGGGTCAGAACCCGCATGGAATGGCCATTTTTGGCAGGCCTGGAAGCCTGCTGGGCGTTGGCAGGCATGACAAGGCCAAGCGTCAGGGCCACTACCAGCACGCCGATGGATCGTCTCATGTCCGTTCTCCTCAAATACCAGCCGTTGTCGCACATAGTATCGCACGCCCATGGGGAGACAGGCAAGCAAGATGGCCGCGCGGACACAACCTTAAGAAATCATTCAGTTTTCGTGCACTTTTCATTAAGCATGTTTGTTTAGATTTTTCCGTGTCGAGCAATCGTGCCGTCTGTTTGTAAAGACTGCCCGTTGGCAATCGAGGTCCGAAAATGTTGTGCCGCAAGAAACCGAATACTCCTCCCAGCCTGAATATTTCCGTATTCGACAGGATCATCGAGGGAGAGGACGCAGCCACCCGCAAGCGGCTGGCGCGGCAATTGGCTGAACTGGTGGCCGATCGCGCCACACCGCCTGCCGAGCGGGAAGAGGTCACCGGCCCATTGCTGAAACTGCTCATGGATCCGCAGCGGGACATTCGCGCCGCCATTGCCGAAATCCTCACACCCGTTGCCGGTCTGCATGCGGATATCGTTTTCGCCATTGCCGCCGATGACGACGACATTGCCCTGCCTTTCATTCGTTTGTCCCCATCCATCATCGGGGGCCGGCAGATGGCCATTTTCGAGGCCGGGGACAAAGCCCGGCGCAAGGCCCTGGCCGGGCGCTGCGACCTGGAGCCGAAAACGGTCACGGCCATGGCCCTGAAAGGCTGCCGGGACATCATCCTGACCTTGCTGGGCAATGCTTCGATCAAGATTTCGGACGCCGATCTGAAGCGCATCTATGTGCGCTGGAGGAAAGATGTGAAAGTGACCGAAAAACTGCTGAAGTATCCGGGCTTGCCCCTGGTCATTCGCGCTGCCCATGTGCGGGCGGCATCTCGGCGGCTGCGCGAGCAGCTCGCCAAAGGCAGCCTGATGGCAGGGCGCGATATCCAGGCCACCGTGCTGCGCGCGCAGGAAGATTCCCTGGTGGATATCCTGACGCAGGCCAGAACACGGGCGGAACTTGTGGAGGTTCTCGCTTTCATGAGCAATCGCGAAATGCTGACGCCATCGGTGATCCTGCGGGCCGGATGCCATGGACACATCCGGGTACTGGAGCAATCCCTGGCCTTTCTCGCCGGGGTCAAGGGCAAGCGCATGGCAAGGTTTGTCAAAAGTGGCCGCGGATTGCCGCTGCGCGCCATTCTCGCCAAGAGCGGCCTGCCGCAAAGCTGTCATTTGCTGGTGCGGGCCATTTTCGATACGGCGCGCGATATGGCGGAAAGCGAAGAGCACGGGCGCATTGCACCGCCGGAAGCCTTTGGCCGCGCCTTGCTGGAGAAGCTGGCCAGCGGTTATGACCGGATCGCTGTGCACGACAAGACCCGGCAAGTGGAGTTGCTGGCGCGCTTCTGTGACGACAAGACGCGCGTCCTGGCGGAGCATTTCTGCACCGGCCTGCTGCAGGCGGCGGCCTGAGGGGCGGCACCAGCGTCACCTGCCATAGACATCATCGGGATCAAAGAGCCGGACATCGTCCACCGGCTCCAGGCGGATTTCGCCCTGCGCACCGGTGGTGACGGCGCGGTAGAAGCAGCTCCTGCGGCCGGTGTGGCAGGCCGCGCCGCGGCCTTGCGGGATGACCTTCAGCCAGATGACATCCTGATCGCAGTCGGTGCGCAGGGAGGTGACCTTGAGGGTTTCGCCGGAGGTTTCGCCCTTGC
>JALSNA010000116.1 GCA_026987255.1 Hyphomicrobiales bacterium
CCTCGCCATGGGCGCGCACCACCAAGCCTGCGGCCAGGCCGTGCTTGCGCAAGTAGAGACGCACCGCCTTTGCCCGGCGCATGGCAAGGCGGAAATTGGCCAGGGCGTTCCCCTTCGGATCGCTGTATCCGGTCAGGATGATGCGCTCGGCGCCACTGTAGCGCGCCCAGGCCAGGATACCGGCGGCAAAGGCCCGCCCCCGCGCATCGAGCCGCGCGGAACCGGCCCTGAATGGCACCGGCAAGGGCGGTGTCCTTGCATCCACACAGCCGCGTCCGGATGCAAGGGCAAGAGCCGTCTTTGCTCCATGACGCCGCTGCCCCGGCCGTGGCTGGCCGCAACGCATGACCAATGGAACAAGACCGGGCGCCGCAAGGGCGCTGAACCGGGCCTTGGCGCGGATGGTCCGCAACACGGCCGGGGGTATTTTCGCACCATTCGCCGCCTCCTCGAGCAGCAAGGCGGCCCTGGCGAATTTTCCCCGCTTGAGCATTTCATCCCCCAGCGCCGCCAGCGCCTGCCAGGGACGGCCCAGCCGCAAGGCCTGTTTCAGCCGCCAGATGCGCTCATTGGCGCTCACCCCATCGCCATAGGCCGCCCTGTATCCGCTCAGGGCAGCATATTCGCCCAGCCTGCGCAAGGCCTCTCCGGAGCACACATGGGCCCGCTCCGCCTCGTGCAGCACCTGCGCTGCCTCACCGGGACGCGCCATCTTGTAGGCCGCCTGCATGCGGCTGAAATAGACCGCACACCCACCAGCGCGCGCCACCGCTGGCGTCATGACGCCCGCCAGCACAAGCGCCGGGGCCAGAATATGGGACAATCTGCGCGCCATGCCGGACATCCTCACCCCTCGTCATCCAGTTTCAGCTCCACCCGCCGGTTGAGCTGCCAGATTTCCTCCCTGGTATAGTCCGAGGGATCTTCGTCTCCCAGATCGAAGGGCTCCTCCTCGCCGCGCCCCTCCACCCGGATCTTGCCTTCATAGCCGCGTGCCTTCATCCACTCGCGCACCGCCTTGGCCCGCGCCAGAGACAGGCGCATGTTATAGCCCTTCGGCCCCCGCTCGTCGGTATGCCCCACCAGGGTGATGTCCGGTGCCCCCTGCCTGTTCAGAAAGTCCAGCATGTCCGCCGCCGCCTTTGCGCCATCGGCGGTAAAAGCCACCGAGCCGGTCTTGAAGGCAATGGGCACCACCGTCTTGCGCACCACGAAACCGCGCGTCGCCAGCCGCGCCAGGCCGCCCGGTTCACCGGAACGTCCGCGCGTCGTCGGCACGAACCCCCTGGCCAGCTTGCGCGCGATCATGGCCTTTCTGTAAATGCTGCCGATCACGGCGCGTTTCGGCGGCCTCGGATTGAGCTGGGCATCGTTGATGTCATCGAGCGCCTCCTGGTAATAGCGCGCCGCCGCCGCATGCTCCTTGCGCGCCTCGAGGATGTCCCCCAGCGCCGCCAGAAGCTGCCAGGGGCGGCCCAGCCGCAAGCCGCGGCGCAAAAGATCCTCGCGCGCCTGCCCGCGCACACCGGGCGCAAAGGCCGCCCGCATGGCCGCATAGGCCGCCATGCGCCCCATGCGCGCCAGCTGCTCTCCGGAGCAGGCATGGCTGCCTTGCGCCGCCTCCAGCTGCCGCGCCGCCGTGGCCAGATCGCCGCTTTTCATCGCCTGCCGCAGCGGCTTCATGTAGATGCCGCAAGAGCGGCCTTGCGCCCTCGCGCCGGGAAAGCCGCCCCAAAGGCCCGCCAGAAGAACGAGCGCCAGTGCAAGCATGCCACGCATGGCAGGAATCTCCCGCGAAAGATGAAAAACCCATGGAAAGCAGCGGGGAGGAAGCCTCCCCGCCACACGTGTGTCAACGGGATCAGCGGGTCACCGGTGCGGCGATCTTGGTCACCAGGAACTTGTTGCCGCGCTGGCTCACCTGGCCTTGCAGCCCCATGAAGGACAGCATCTGGCGCAGGTTGCGGTTCAGCCGCATCAGATCCGAGCAGCTTTCGTACCAGTAGGCGATGGTGCGCGCCCCGGAGCGCACCGGCCGCATGTGATCATAGCCCTGGAAGGCGACAAGCTGGCTCTCGATCTGCGAGACCTCATCGGGAGCAAAGCCCTGGAAGGTGATCTGGTAGGCCGTGGTCAGGCCCGTGCAGCGGCCCGCGCCGCCCGCCGGAGGCTGCACCACCGGGTTGCCCGCCGGTGGCAGCGGCTGGGCCTGCCCGCCCGCCGCCGTGGAGCCGGGCCGCGCCGGGGAGAGACCATCGAGCTTGGTGGCCAGGGCCGCGCCCACGTCGCGGGCGATCTCCTGCGCCTGCTTGCCGACGTTCTCCAGGATGCAGTCGCGGCCGCACTTGACCGGCAGCGGCGCCAGATCGCCGGGGCCGAAGCTCACCTCGTAGTTGCCCAGCCTTTGGCCGGTGGCCACGTTGAGCATGCGGCCGCTGACCCGGATGCGCAGATCCATGATGTCCGAATAGGGGTTCTTTTCGGCATTGGCATAGATCTGGAAGGAGGTCACCACGTCGATCGGCGGGGTCTTGACGCGCCGCGCCACGGTGATCAGCTCGGCATCGGTGCGCCGCACCCGGCCCGGATTGGTGATGCCCATGGCCACGGCGGTCTCGTCATAGACCTTGAAGCCCTTGCTCTGCATCTCGTTGATCAGGGCGTTCAGCACCCGGTTGAACACCCGGTTGTGCCGCGGCACCGTATCACGGTCGGCATCCTCGCCCATGATCAGGATATTGGGCTGCTCGCCGGCCCGCGCCGGGGTGCTTATCACCGGGTGCAGCAAGGACAGCCCCGCTGCCGCCAGAAAGGCGAATGTCACTGGGATTTTTCCAAACATCTTTCAACTCCCTGTTGGAATGGATTGGCTCAGGTTCACTTTCTGCCGCATGTCAGTTTTTCGGTTTCCAGCCGGGCGGCGGCATGCAGTCCACGCCGGGCTTGCGCTGGTAGTCGTCCAGATCCTGCAACTCCGCCTTGGTGCATGGCGGCAAGGCCCCGGCAGGTGCGCCATGCAGCACGTCATTGGGGGTTTCGGGCCGCGGCGCGGGCTGGGCAGGGGCTGCCGGAGCCGCCGGAGGCATGGCCGCATCGGCGGGCTCTTCCGCTGCCGGCGGCGCCATGGTGCGGCCTCTCCCGGCGCCGGAGACCACCATCACGACCTCGACCCGGCGGTTGACGGAGGAATAGGGATGGCGCGGATCCTTCAGGCTGTCCTCGCCCAGGCCGATGACCAGCAGCCGGTCTGGATCGATACCGAAGACATTGACCAGATAATTGCGCACCGCCCGCGCCCGGCGGTAGGAAAGCCGCCTGTTGTAGGCCCGCGAGCCGCGCGCATCCGTATGCCCGGCAATGACATAGGAATAGGGCGCCAGGCGCGGCGACTGCAAGGCCCGCCCCAGGGCCCACAGCTGGTTGCGCGCCCGGCGTGTCAGGCGGGCGCTGTCATAGGGAAAATAGACCTCGAATTCGGCCATGTAGGCATAATCCACCACCACCCGGCGGCGGTTGATGGTGAAGGTGCGCCAGCTCCTGCGCGGGCTGGCGCGATACCCCTTGCTGATGGTCTGACCGCTGATCGGCGCCAGCGAGCGGATGATGGCGTTGACCTGCGCCTGCGACCTGGCATGGGCGGCCGGCGCGCCATGTCCGGCAAGAACCATGGCCAGGCAGGCCATCGCGCCGGTGATGAAATGACGAATACCGTTCATGATGCTTTCCTCTTGCGAATGCCCCCTGCTGTTCATGGATGATCTGTAATCTTCCCACCCTGAATGACGCCTGAATGCGCCCGCCCGTTCTCATCTCCCCGTTATGGTGATGGCCACTTTTGCCCGCGCCAGCTTCACCCCCGGCAGGGCGGCGAAGATCTCATCCATCATCTGCGCCAATTGATGCGGAATGGTCTTTGCGCTCTCGCCGCGCAACTGGTAGGGCAGCTCGGCGGTGACATCGCGGCTGGCCGCGTAACAGCGCACCACCGCCTTGCCCTCAGGCGCGCGCGGATTGATGCGCAGGCGAAAGCCGTCGCGGGCCGCCTCGGGCAGAACGCGCAAGACCGAGCGCTTCACCCGCAGGCTGACCTGGCCGCTTTTGGCCCGCATGCGCGGATTTGGCGCGATCTGCGCCACCTCGCCGCGCACGCCCGTGTAATAGCAATAGACATATGCCGCCTGCCCCAGGCGCAATTTCAGCTGCAAGCTCTCGCCCGGCGCATAAAAGGCCGGTGTGCCATGGGCGGTGACCAGCTCGAAACTGAAGGCATTTTCCGCCTCGGGCGATGCCGTGGCGGCATTGGCCGCGCCTGCCTGCGGATCGTTCACGGGCCGCCAGAAAAGCCCCTCCAGGCC
>JALSNA010000117.1 GCA_026987255.1 Hyphomicrobiales bacterium
AAATGTCTCGATTGCGCGCATTTTTGCAATGCGCCCGCGCTCATGGAGGATGAAATCCCCGGCCTGCAGGTCATGGGCTCCGGCTGGGCCTCGGTGCGCGCTTCCGACGGTCTGTGCGGCAAGCATGACATCTACCTGGCCGGATACTATGCCTGCGAGGATTTCACCCCGGCGGACGAAAAAGCCGCCTGAAAACACCCCCCGGCGGCTTTCCGTTGCGGTCTTTTTGCGAAGACATGGCAAGAAGGCCCGAAGGCCCGTTGAGGGTCTTGAAAAAGCGCTTGCGCGCCCACCCTCACCCCGCCAACCACCCCGATCATGGGATGCCACGGGTGGTTGGCAGGGGGTGAGGATGGTCTTCAGAGAGTTGGTGCAGATGCCCTGTTGACGTTTCCCGGCTGGAGCGGAAGCGGGTGAACCGGGCTCATCAGGCGAAGGGCACGTCGGGGATGCCGTCCACCTTGGCTGAGTCATCGAGCTGGTGGTAGGCATCATGAAGGGCGTTTTGCAGCCCCTCTTCCACCACCGGATGGTAATAGGGCAAGGCGATCATCTGCGCCACGGTCATGCCCTGTTCGATGGCCCAGGCCAGTTCATGGGCGAAATGCTCGGCGCGCGGGGCGCACATTTCCGCTCCCAGAATCAGCCCGTCGGACTTGCGCGCATAGATGTGCAGGACGCCGCGATTGTTCTGCATCACCCTGGCGCGGGCCTGGGTGGAGAAGTCGCGCTCGCCGACGACGAAGCCCTCATCCTCGCCCAGGGTGGCGTCCAGCGCCTGGAAGCTCTGGCCCACGCTGGCGATGTTGGGATCGCAAAAGACGATGCCCATGGGCACCTTGCGGCGGAAGGCCCTGGGCGCTTCTCCCCTGACCAGCAGTCCGGCGTTCCATCCGGCGATGCGGCCTTCATCGGCGGCCTCGTGCAGCAATTGCTTTTCGCCATTGACATCGCCGGCGATGAACAGGTTCGTTTCGCCGATGCGCATGGTCTGGCGGTCGAATTCCGGCAGGCCGCGGTCATCCAGCGCCACGCCGGTGGCCCGCAGGTTCAGCCGGTCGATGTTGGGCCGCCGTCCGAGCGCCACCAGCACCTTGTCCACCACCACGTCGTTGCCGCCCGCCTTGACGCGGATGCGCCCGCCTTCGGCCTCCTCCAGTTCCGCCGGAGCGCCGAGCCAGATGGGGAACTCCTCGCGCATGAGCGCAATGGCCGGATAGCTCACCCCGTCATCGGAGAGCCCGGCGATGGTATCGAGCATGTCCACGCCGGTGACCTTGATGCCCAGCCGCGCCAGCGCCTGGCCCATCTCCAGCCCGATGGCCCCAAGGCCGAGCACCGCCATGTCCCCGGGCAGATCCTCCTGCTCGAAGAGTGTGTCCGTGGTCAGGAGTTTCTCCGGCCCGAAGGTCTCCAGCCAGGCGGCGGGCACCACCGGGCGCGATCCGGCGGCGATGATGAAGGCATCGGCCTCGATGCGCTCGCCGTTGACCTCGATGGCGTCCGGGGCGACGAATTTCGCCTCGCCCTCGATGAGCTTGCCATGCTCGCCGATTTTCTTCGCCTTGCCGGCCGGGCCGGAGGCGAAGCCGTCGCGCATGTTGCGCACATGGGCCAGGACCTGCGGAATGTTCACCGAAAGCTGGTCAGCCCCTTCGATGCCCTCGCGGGCAAAATGCTTGCGGTGGGCGAAATCCTCCGCCGCCTGGATGATGACCTTGGAGGGCATGCAGCCCACCCGCGCGCAGGTGGTGCCCAATGGCCCGGCATTGACCAGCACGAAATCATGGGTGTGCTTGCTCACCTGCCCCAGGGCATACATTCCCGCCGACCCGGCCCCGATGATGCAGACCTCGACCTTGCGTGTCATGAAAAACTCCCTTGCATTGCATGTTTGGCGTCCGTGGCAAGAATCACCTCTTCTTGACGTCAGTCAACGCCATTCCATTGGAAAAGTAAAATGATGCGCCTATATGGGGAATACAACCGATTTGCCAACCCGTGGAATGAATGGATTTGAACAATGAGTGACGCGCTTCAAGTGGTCTGCCCCTCCTGCGGGGCCATCAACCGCATCCCGGCGGGCAAGGATCCGCTGAAGGCCAAATGCGGCAAGTGTGGCGGCAAGCTCTTCACCGGCAAGCCGGTGGCTCTTACCGACGCCAATTTCGCCAGGATGGTGAGCAAGAACTCCATCCCCGTGGTGGTGGACTTCTGGGCCGACTGGTGCGGGCCGTGCAAGATGATGGCCCCGGAATTTGCCAAGGCGGCGGCGAAAATGGAGCCCAAGGTGCGTTTTGCCAAGCTCGACACCGAGGCCAATCCGATGGTGGCCAACCAGTTCCGCATCCAGTCCATCCCCAACCTGATGATCTTCAAGAACGGCAAGCCGGTGGCGCAGACCGCCGGCGCCATGCAGGCCGCGCAGCTCGAGCAATGGATCAGGAGCAATATCTGATGGATGAGGCGGCGCGCCAAAGGCGTATCCGGGAGGCGGCGCGGCGGGCCCTGGCGGAGGCCGGGGCGCGCCGCGCGGCGCAAAAAGAGCAAGGCGAAAGAGCACGCGAGGAAGGCGGCCCGCAAGGGCCGGAGCCGACCCGTTATGGCGACTGGGAGAAAAAGGGCATCGCCTCGGACTTTTGAGCCCACCATGCCGGTGCGGGGCGGCGGGATTTGGCGCGCCCCATTGCATCGGCCCGTGTGATGGGCCATGTAGAAGACGGCATCCTTACCCCCGCGCGGCGGGGATCATGAACTCAAGGCAGGACGACAATGAGCAACAAGAGTTTTTCCATGGGCACGAGCTTTTCCGCCGGAGGCGGCGGCCAGACGCCGCAGGGCAAGGGCGATGGCGCAACCCCTCCGGCCTCGGCCCAGGTGATCAAGGAAGGTGATACCACCAGCTTCATCGCCGATGTGATCGAGGCCTCCAAGGAGGTGCCGGTCATCGTCGATTTCTGGGCCACCTGGTGCGGGCCATGCAAGCAGCTGGGGCCGGTGATCGAGAAGGTGGTGACCGAACAGGCCGGCAAGGTGCGGCTGGTCAAGATCGACGTGGACAAGAACCAGGCCCTGGCGCAGCAGATGCGCATCCAGTCGGTGCCCATGGTCTATGCCTTCGTCAATGGCCAGCCGGTGGATGGTTTCGCAGGCGCGCTGCCCGAAAGCCAGGTGCGCAAGTTCGTGGAGAAGGTGATCTCCCTGGGCGGGCCGGGCAAGGCGGCCGGGGAGTTTCTCAAGATGGCCGAGGAGGCCATGAAGAAAAAGAACTGGACGGAGGCCCTGGGGCTCTATGCCCAGGCGGCCCAGGCCGATCCGGAGAACATGAAGGCCATCGCCGGGCTGGCGCGGGCCCAGATTGCCCTGGGCGAGATCGAGGGAGCGAAAGCCCTGCTCGATACCATCGAGGAGAGCAAGAAGAATGACCCGGAAATCGTCTCCGCCCGCGCCGCCCTGGAGCTGGCCGAGACGCCGGTGGACGAAGGGGCCATCGATGATCTTAAGAAGAAGATCGAGGCCAACCCGGATGATTTTGCCGCCCGCATGGAGCTGGCCGAGGCGCTCAATGCCGCCGGGCAGCGCGAGGAGGCCATGGAGCAGCTTCTGCATATCCTGCAAGAGGATCGCGAATGGAACGACGAGGCGGCGCGCAAGGAGCTGCTGAAGTTCTTCGAGGCCTGGGGGCCCACCGATCCGTTGACCATCAAGGGGCGGCGCAGGCTCTCCTCCATTCTCTTCTCGTGAGGTGCGCAAGATGAGCGAAACGAGCGAACACAAGGTGGATCCCAGGCTGCTGGAGCTTCTGGTCTGCCCCAGGACCCACACGGCCCTGGAATATGACGCGGAAAAGGGTGAACTCATATCCCGCGCCGCGAAACTGGCCTATCCCATTCGCGACGGCATCCCTATCATGCTGGAAACGGAAGCCCGTCCGCTGGACGATTGACAGGACAAAAGACCCATGAGCAATGATACCGATCTGGACATCTGGCCGGAAGAAATCCATCTGCGCGATGAGGGGCGCACCCTGACGGTGACATTCGAAAACGGCGAGAGCTTCGATTATACCGCCGAATTCCTGCGCGTCACGTCGCCTTCGGCGGAAGTGCAGGGCCATCACCCCTCGCAGCGCAAGACCGTGCCGGGCAAAAGGGACGTGACCATCACCAAGATCGAGCCGTCGGGCAATTACGCCGTCAAGCTGGTGTTCTCCGATGGCCACGACACCGGCCTGTTCACCTGGGACTATTTCCTGGAGGTGGGGCGCAACATGGACGCCCTGTGGGCCGACTACCTGCAAAGGCTGAAGGACGAGGGCCTCAAGCGCGAATC
>JALSNA010000118.1 GCA_026987255.1 Hyphomicrobiales bacterium
ATCGGCCTCCGGCAGAAAGGCGATGTCTTCCGACAAGCGCGCAAAGACCCGCGCCGCCAGCGGCAATCCGGCCACCACGATGTCCTCGCGGGCGGCCATGACCCCCATGAAGCGCACATCCGGCGGGATGACGGCCGAGCAGGTGATGTCCCCGGCCTCGCCCAGATCCTCTTGCAGGGCCCGTTCTATGATCGGGTCTATGTCCTCCGGGACAAGACCAAGGGGCAATGAATCGTCCAAGGATCGTCTCCCCTTCGCTGGCTCAGGCCGCGCTCTGGGCGGCCTTGGCGGCGGTGATGTCGAGCATCCTTTGCAAGGGCTTCAGGGCCTGCTTGCGCAAATCTTCGGCAATGACGATCTCGGGCTTTTCATCGCGCAGCGCCAGCCACACCTTTTCCAGCGTGTTGAGAGCCATGAAGGGGCATTCGGCGCACTTGCAGTCGCCATCCATGGCCCCCGGGGCGGCATGGAAGATCTTGTCCGGGTTCTCCTTGGCCATCTGGTGGAAGATGTGCTTTTCCGTGGCGATGATGAATTCCTTCTCCGGCCGGGTGCGCACGAACTCGATGATCGAGGTGGTGGAGCCGACGTGATCGGCATGCCTGAGAATGGAGAAGGGGCATTCCGGATGGGCCGCCACCGGCGCCTGGGGGAGCTTCCTCTTCAGCTCCAGCAGGCCTTCTTCGGAGAAATCCTCATGGACGATGCACGAGCCGGGCCACAGGGTCATGTCGCGGCCCGTCTGGCGCTTGACCCAGCTGCCCAGATGGCGGTCGGGAGCAAAGAGAATGGGCCTGTCCTGCGGTATGGCGGCGAGAATGTCGAGGGCGGAGGAGGAGGTGACGATGTAATCCGACAGCGCCTTCACCTCCACCGAGGAGTTGATGTAGGTGACCACCAGGTGATCGGGATGCTCCTTTTTGAACTGCGCCAGCTTGTCCGCCGGGCAGGCCTCCTCCAGGGAGCATCCGGCCTCCATGTCGGGGATGACCACCTTTTTCTCCGGCGACAGGATCTTGGCCACCTCGCCCATGAAGCGCACGCCGCAAAAGACGATCATCTCCGCGTCCGTGGCCGCCGCCTTGCGCGACAGATCGAGCGAATCGCCGATGAAATCCGCCAGGTCCTGGATTTCCGCCGCCTGGTAGTAGTGGGCCAGGATGACGGCGTTCTTTTCCTTGCGCAGCCGCTCGATCCCGGCGCGGAAATCCACACCGGGATGGCTGTTCGCGGCTGGCAGCTTGCAGGTGCTCATGGGTGCCCCTTTCGGTTGTTTCCAGGACTTTCCCCGCCATGGCGGGAGTTCAGATATGGCGTTGCGGGGCGGGAAAATCAAGTTTTGTCCATCAAGGCCCGCTCTCCGCCCGGCAGCAGCTCCGCCTCCAGCAAAGGCCATTCGCCGGGCAGCTGGAAGTGCCACCATTCGGTCTTGATGGGTTCAAATCCGGCTGCTCCCATGAGCCCGGCGAGCACAAGGCGGTTGCGCAGGGCTTCCGCCGCGATGGCGGTGCTGGCCGGATGGGAGGCTTCGCTCATGTCGTCGAAGGGCGTGCCCATGTCCAAGGGCCGGCCATGGCGCGCCAGGGTCAGATCGAGCGCTATGCCGCGCGTGTGGGTGGAGCCAACATGCGGCGGGCAGACATATCTTTCATCCGGACAGGCGGCCCACAATTTCGCCTGCGCGGCAACTGGCCGGTAGCCATCGAAAAGCACCAGGGAAAACCCGGCAGCGCGGGCCAGCCCGGCGGCCCGCTTCAGGCAGGTTTCGGCCTCCGGGCGCAGGAAAAGCCGGGCGGCGCCATAGATCGCCTCGCCGGTGATGTTGTCCGCCGTGGCATAGCGGATGTCGAGCGCCACATCATGGGTATGCGGCGTGATTTCCACCAGCCGGGGCGCATTCGTGGTCTGGGGCATGGCCTTTGTTCCATGATTGAAGGGAAGCGTGCGCCTTTATCCGCTGCCCGGCGGGCGCAGGCAAGGGCCAGCGCTCATTTTCCGCCGGTCCAATGGGCATGAACTGTCTTAAAAACCCTCACCCCCTGCCAACCACCCGTAGTGTCCCATGATTGGGGGGCAGGAGGTGAGGATGGACACGCAAGCGTTTTTTCAAGACACCCCAATGCCTGTTCGTGCTGGCAAGATTTGTCATCTTGCAACCGATTGCGCCGCTGGCCGCTTTGGTGTTTTATGGCCATATGGAAAACAGTTTCACACAGGCCTTCGTGCAGGCCGGGCGGCTGGTGGCCCATCTCGATCCGGATTTGCTGGAGATCGTCGGGCTGTCGCTCAAGGTCTCGCTCAGCGCGGTGGCCCTGGCGGCTCTCATCGGCCTGCCGCTGGGGGCGCTCTTGGCGCTTTACCGCTTTCCCGGCCAGAGGCTGCTCACCTTGCTGATCACCGCCCTGATGGGCCTGCCGCCGGTGGTGCTGGGCTTGCTGGTTTACCTGGCCCTGTCGCGCTCCGGGCCGCTGGGCGTGCTCGGCCTGCTCTATACGCCGGCCGCCATGATCATCGCCCAGACATTGCTGGTGCTGCCCATCGTCATCGCCCTGAGCCGCGCCACCATCGCCGCCCTGTGGCGCGAATATGAAGAGACCATGCGCTCCCTGGTGGTCACCGGCCCGGCCCTGGTGCGCACCATGCTCCATGAGGCCCGCTTCGAGCTGGCCACGGCCATCCTCGCCGGTTTTGGCCGCGCCATTGCCGAGGTCGGCGCGGTGATGATCGTCGGCGGCAACATCAACCATTACACCCGCGTCATGACCACCGCCATCGCCCTGGAGACCTCCAAGGGCGATCTGGCCCTGGCCCTGGCCCTGGGCATGATCCTGCTGGCCCTGGCCCTGGCGGTCAATCTGGCCTTGCATGGCATCAGCACATGGGCCAATCTCAAGGGCCACCACGCCACCATCTGAGGAATTGCCCATGAAACGCCTGGTCGCGCTCTTTGCCCTGTGCCTTGCCGTTTGGCCCGCATATGCCGGCGAGAGCATCATCATGCAATCGACCACATCCACCCAGAACTCCGGCCTGCTCGATTTTCTGCTGCCCAGGTTCACCAAAAAGACCGGCATCTCCGTCAAGGTGGTGGCCGTGGGCACCGGCCAGGCCCTGCGCAACGCCCGCAATGGCGATGGCGATGTGCTGCTTGTGCACGCCAGGGATGCCGAAATGAAATTCCTCAAGGACGGCTGGGGCATCGACCGGCGCGATGTCATGTACAACGATTTCGTCATCGTCTGCCCGCGCTCCGATCCGGCCGCGATCAGGGGCATGAAGGATGCCGCCGCCGCCTTGCGCAAGATTGCCGCCAGGGGCGCGCTCTTCGTCTCGCGCGGCGATGATTCGGGCACCAACAAGAAGGAGCTGAAGCTGTGGAAGGCGGCCCACGTCGATCCGAAGGGCCATTCGGGCAAATGGTATCGCGAGACCGGCTCCGGCATGGGCGCCACCTTGAATGCCGCCTCCGCCATGGGCGCATGCACCCTGACCGACCGCGGCACCTGGATCGCCTTTCGCAACAAGGGCGACCTGGCCATCATGGTGGAAGGGGACAAGGCGCTGTTCAACCAGTATGGCGTCATGCTGGTCAATCCGAAGCGCCACCCCCATGTGAAGGCCGCCGCGGCGCGCGCCTTCATGGACTGGCTTACCGGGCCTGAGGGGCAAAAGGCCATCGCCGCCTATCGCCTCGATGGCCAGCAGCTCTTCTTCCCCAATGCCGCGCCAACGAACTGAAAGGCCACAAGTGATGAACGCCACCGTTCTGCTCGTCCTGCTGACCCTGAAGGGCAATGCGCCCCTTGGGGTCAATTTCGTCAATTTCGACAATCTGGCGGACTGCCAGGCGCGCGCCGCGGTGCTGAAAAAGGTGCTCACCAGGGGCGGCATCAAGGTGGTGGGAAACCGCTGCCTGGCCTCCTTTCAATATTTCTCCAAACACCGTCACCGCGCCACCAAGGGCGATCACGGCAAGAAGCTGGCCGCGCCGGAAAGACACGTCTTTCTGGTCACCCTGGGCAAGAAACGCGCCCTCGTGGTGCCGCAGCCGGACATGAAGACCTGCGAGGCGCAAAAGGCCCGCTACGCCAGGCTCGATGGCGGGGCGAGGAGCTATTGCGCCTTGTCCGAACAGCGCCTGCTGTGCGAAGGCGAAGTGGCGGCGCAAAGGCGCGCCGCGCAAAAGGAGTAAGGGGCTGTCCTGGATAATTGAATGATGCACCCCATGACCATTTGTTGCCTCATTGCTTTTTGATCTATTGGTCAAGAGAAGCGCCAATGGCGAAAAATCGCCATTGGCGCTTCTAGGCCATCCTTGC
>JALSNA010000119.1 GCA_026987255.1 Hyphomicrobiales bacterium
TGGGACGGCGCACCCTTCTGGACATTCTCGACACCCAGAACGAGATCTTCATGGCCGAGGCCAACCTCAACAACGAGGTTTTCTCCGGCCGCTACAATGCCTGGAAGGTCCTGGCCATCACCGGCCGCCTCCTGCCTGCCTTGCGCCTCGCTGCCCGCTGATATCCGCCCTCGCACAAGCTCTCCAATAACCCGCATCCCCTCCCGGCCAGGCAGAGAACAGGTGACACGTCCGGGAGGGGAAGGGGCTTTGATGAACTGAAATGGACTTGCCAGGGAGATTTTGGCAAAAGGCACTTGCGCGGTTTGGCCAAGACGGATATATCCAGCCCACGCGGCCTTGGAAGGGCGGTTAGCTCAGCGGTAGAGCACTACGTTGACATCGTAGGGGTCACTGGTTCGATCCCAGTACCGCCCACCATTCCTTGCGCATATCCCGCTACAGAAGCGATGCTTTTCCGGCGAGGAGCGAAAAAGTGCCGTTCAGGTCAAGAAAACCTCAATGACTCGTCACTATAGTCATGTCCGGTATCAGCGGTTACCGGGATTGGCATGCAAGATTTCCTGCTCAGGATATATGACTGGTTCAACGGCCTGTTCTTGGTCTGTCTCGCCTGCGTGACACTGGGGCTTTTTCTCGGCATGATCACCCGCATGCCGCGCCTGTCCATACTGGTGGCTGTCATTGCGACTCTCATGGCGCATTTTTCCGGATCGGGGAACTGAAGCAGGCCCGGGCCCGTGCTCACTGGCGCCCGGGACATGACGCCTGGGTTGATGCCAAAGCAAACCGATATGGACACGCAACAGCGTTTGCGGACATGCACTCAAACATTCACGCCGCCATCAGGCGCTCCACTTCATCCACCAGCTGGCGCAGGTGGAAGGGCTTGGAGAGCACCTTGGCGTCCTTCGGGGCCTTGTTGTCCGGGTTGAGGGCCACGGCGGCAAAGCCGGTGATGAACATGATCTTCATCTGCGGATAAAGCCCGGCCGCCTTGCGCGCCAGTTCGATGCCGTCCATGCCGGGCATGACGATATCGGTCAAAAGCAGCTCGGCAGGCTCTTCTTTCAGCGCCTCCCAGGCGCTTTGCCCATCGGCAAAATCGCGCACCTGGTGCCCGGCGCGCTCCAGCGCCTTGCGCAGGAACAGGCGCAGGGCGTTTTCGTCTTCCGCCAGCAGGATTTTGGTCATGGCTTGCGTGCTCTTCTTGTGATCCCGCGAAATCTCGTCCGCCCCGAACATACAACACCCCAGGGCCCGGGACAATTCGGCAATGATCCGTTCAACAGGTCATCACCCGAAAAAATCCACCACCTCGATGCCATCCGCCGCGTTCAGGGTATGGAATCCCGATTTGAGCCGGGGCCGGAAATTTCTCTCGATCTTCTGCAAGAAGCATTCCGCATCCAGCCGCCCGATCCGGCACAGGCAAAGCCCCGCCCCATAGCCGCCCGTGCAATCCTGCGCCGGGCGATACAAGGCTCCATGGTGATGAAAGAGCGCTCCGGCCGGCCTGGCCGCGCGCGCATCCACCAGCACCGGATTGCCCGCCTGCGCCCGCCACGGCCCATGCAGGGATTCGGACATGAAAATCCCCAGCCCGTCCCAGCTGGAGCCGAAGGGCGGGCGCAAGCTGGCCATCATCCACCACAGGCCTTCGTGATGGAACACCGTGGCATCGGAGGCCGCAACGTCGTCCACAAGCACCGCCTCGCGCTCCCAGTGGCCGGGAAAATCCACGCAGCGATAGAGCGCCACCTGCCGCCCCGCCTCCGATTCGGGGATCATCCACAATTGCCCCTCATGGGAAAAGATGTGCGGATAGGACAGATGCACATCCTCCTCCAGCACCACCCGCGGGCGCGATGCCTGGCCATCCTCGCCGATTTCGAACACCGAGATCACCCCCTTGCCGGTGGCATAGGGGTATTCCTCCACGAAAACGAAATGCCGCCCGCCGCGGCGGCAGACGAAGGGATCGGCATAAAAGCGCTTGCCGTCATCGGGCAAGATGGCATAGGCGCCTTCGTCGAAGGCGAAGGTATCGTGCACCCCCTGGCCCGGCCCGATGCGCCGCCAGCCGGTCATCCAGGTCTTTTGCCGCCCGCCGGCCAGCCGCCTGATGCGTTTTGCGATCTTGCCAGCCAGCGAGGCGGCGGCAAAGCGCCCGGCGCGCAACCCGCTGACGGCGGCGGCAGGCCGGGGCGGCACCGGTTCCGCGGCGGGGCAGGGGGATATCTGCCCCAGTCTTTCGCGCACCATCCTGACGATGCCCTCCACCATCCGCGCCATGACCGAGTCGAGCGCCTTGAGCGCCACGTCCGGCTCCTCCATGGCCGGCAGGCCGATGGGCCGGATGCGGCCATCGGCGAGCACCTCCAGCACCGGCGCGCGCCCCTCCAGCACCGCGCCCAGGGCGGCCGCTTCGCCCGCGCCACGGTCGAACAGCGGCACGACGATCCCATCCCCGCCCAGGCCCTTGCCGGTGAGCGAAATGGTCATGTCCCCATGGGCGCATTCGGCCACCGGCGGCGCGGGCAGGGCATCCGGCGCCACGATGTTGCACCCATGCGCACCGCCATGAAGCACCTGCTCCAGCGCCAGCAGCGCCGCCATGCCAAGGGGCCAAGGCGGCGCGCTGTCCGCCACGATGTGGAGCCGTGCCCCCTCGATGGCCCGCAATTCCTGCGCCAGCCACACATGCCAGCGCAGCAGCCGCCCCGGATCGATGCGCAAACAGATATGCATTTCCCCTGTCATGGAGACAATATTAAGGGAGCAATGGTAAAGATCCCCTCCATGAGCCCGCGCCAGGAGAAAAAACGCCTGCTGTTCCATTGCCCCGCCCTCACCGGTGGCGGCGCCGAGCGCGTCTGGGCCCTGCTGGCGCGGGAGCTGGCCGGGCGCGGCCACGAAGTGGTCATGGCGGTGGACAGCGAGGCCGAAAACGGCCCCGCTCTGCCTGCGCACATTCCGGTGCATGTGCTGGGCGGCGGCCATCTGGCCTCCATGCGCGCCCTGCGCCGCCTGCTGAACGGTTTTGCCCCCCATGTGGCGCTATCCGCCATTGCCGCCTCGCCCTTGAAGCTCACCTTCGCCGCGCGTGGCATGGATGTGGCCCTGATCCATGCCTTTCACGGCTTCGAGGAATGGCGCACCGGCCGGATGAGCCATCTCACATGGCGGCTGCTGCCCTGGATCGCCCGCCATGCGCGGGCCATCGTCGCCGTCTCCGATGCCCTGCGCGCCACCCTGATTCGGGACTGGGGCGCGCCGGAACACAAGACCACGCGCATCCACAATCCCGTTGCCCTCCCGCAGCCATTGCCTCAGGTGACGCAGGACGATCTGCGCGCCCGCCCGCCGCATGTCATCGCCATCGGGCGGCTGTCGCGCGAGAAGGGCCACGGATTGCTGCTGCGCGCCCTGTCGATGATGGACATCCCGGATGCCCGCCTGACGATCCTCGGCGAAGGCCCGCAAAGGCCGCATCTGGAGGAACAGGCCAAGGCCCTTGGGGTGCGCGAGCGCGTCACTTTCGCAGGCTGGCAGAGCGATATCTGGCCCTGGCTGGGCAAGGCCCGCGTTCTGGCCCTGCCATCGCGCACCGAATCCTTCGGCAACGTGGTGGTCGAGGCTCTCGCCTGCGGCCTGCCCGTGGTCAGCACCGAAACCCCCGGCCCGCGCGAAATCCTGCGCGGCGATCCGGCTCTGGGCGCCCTGGTGCCCATCACCAGCGCCGGGGCCATGGCCCGGGCCCTCGATGCCGCCCTGACCCGCCCCGGCAACCCCGCCCCCCGCCAGGCCCGCGCCCGGGACTTCTCCCTCTCAAGAGGCGTGGACGCCTGGGAACGCCTGATTCTCTCCAAGACCTGATGTACCGGGGAGAAAACGCAAGCTTTTGCCGAAAGGAATTGACCGGAAGAGGTTTGCAACTCTTTCTTTCGGCTTGAGAAAATGCAAAACTCAAAAAGTTTCATATATGGTGCATGGTTCCTTTTTGGTAAGCCTTTGAGCACATTGTCATCTAAGGGTCAGGTCTCATAAAGAGGGATGACATATGCAGGATTTGGGCAAAATATCAGCTTTCTTTCGTCCGCGGGCAATACCTTGAAGGTATTGTCAAGGGCGAAAGGGCACCGATATGCGGCATGAATACTGCAATAGCCGTGCAAATTCATGGGTCCTGACCCGAAGCAATCCCGAAGCAACGAGGAATGGCCCCTTTCCGGGTGCGAACGATATGGCGGCGGACATGAGCGAGACGGACATTCTGGAGCCATCCTCCATCGACTGGGACAAGCCCGTGGC
>JALSNA010000120.1 GCA_026987255.1 Hyphomicrobiales bacterium
CGCGTCGCGCCGGCCCGCTCCCCCTCCCGGCCGCCCAGATTATGGGTGAGGCGTCCGTGAGGGGGATCGGGCCTTTTTTGTGCGCGGAAGTGTATTGCTTCGGCCTTGACGGGCAATTATCTTGTTCATTCGTGCTCCCGTGCTTGACAGGTGCGGCGCGGGGGCCTAGATGAACCTCCAGACGGGGCCGTAGCTCAGTTGGGAGAGCGCAGCGTTCGCAATGCTGAGGTCAGGGGTTCGATTCCCCTCGGCTCCACCAGTGCCAGGGGCACAGCCGAATTTTTTGCAAACTGTTGTCGTGCGTTGATGCGGCAACGGTTTTCTTTTTGCTCCCATTCCTGCCGGTTAGTCTGGGCATGCAGGGGCACAGCCGATTGTTCTGCAAATTGTTGTCGCGAGTTGATGCGGCAACGGTTTTCTTTTTGCTCCCATTCCTGCCGGTTAGTCCGGGCAGGCATGGGCACAGCCGGTTGTTTTGCAGATCGTTGCCGCGGGTTGATGCGGCAGCGGTTTTCCTATTGACAGACGTGTTTCTTGACAAATAGTAACAAAAGTGTTACCAATTTGTATTGGATGGTAGAGCTTGCGTCATATGTGGCCGGGGATGGCAGGGTTCCATTTGAAGAATGGTTCGACAAGCTCGATGCGTTTGCGGCCGTGAAAGTCAGAAGGGCCTTGGCGCGGATCGAGGCTGGCAACATGGGCGATGTCAAACCGGTTGGGCAAGGTGTTTTTGAAAGGCGGATTTCCTTTGGTCCGGGCTATCGCATCTATTTTGGCCGCGATGGAGATAGACTGGTGATCCTGCTTTGTGGGGGCACGAAAAGGCGTCAACAGGCTGATATCAAGAAGGCCAGATCGTTCTGGGTGGATTACAAGAAACGAAAAAGGCAAGGAGAACCGGCATGCCGCTGACAAAAAGTTTCAAGGATACCGTCAAGGCGCGGGCCGGGCGCGATCCGGAGTTTCGCGCCGGGTTGTTCCGCGAGGCGCTGGAAGCTCTTCTCGACAATGATCTCGAAACGGGAAAAATATTGCTGCGTGACTATGTGAACGCCACGGCCGGCTTTGAGGCCCTTGGCAGGGGCCTGAACAAAAATCCCAAGAGCCTCATGCGCATGCTGAGCGGCAAGGGCAATCCCCGGGCCGAAAATCTGCTGGCCATCATCGCCTGGCTGAAAAGGCGTGAAGGCGTGTCATTGACGGTCACGCGGGACATGAAACTTTCCGCCTGACCGGAATATGCAGCGAACGCTTCATTCACTTCGCGACGAGATTTTCCCTCAGCGGGTGGGGACGGGCTCTTCGCCGCGGTAGTCATAGAAGCCGCGGCCCGTCTTGCGGCCCAGCCAGCCGGCTTCCACGTATTTCACCAGCAGCGGGCAGGGGCGGTATTTTGAATCGGCCAGGCCCTCGTAGAGCACCTGCATGACAGACAGACAGGTGTCCAGGCCGATGAAATCGGCCAGCTCCAGCGGCCCCATGGGATGGTGCGCGCCCAGCCGCATGGCGGTGTCGATGGCCTTGACGTTGCCCACGCCCTCATAGAGCGTGTAGACGGCCTCGTTGATCATCGGCAAGAGGATGCGATTGACGATGAAGGCCGGGAAATCCTCGGAAACCGAGATGGTCTTGCCCAGGGATTCGGCGAAGGCCTTGATGGTCTCGAAGGTCTCGTCGGAGGTGGCGATGCCGCGGATCAGCTCCACCAGCTCCATGAGCGGCACCGGGTTCATGAAGTGAATGCCCATGAACTTCTCCGGCCGGTCGGTGGAGGCCGCCAGGCGGGTGATGGAGAGCGAGGAGGTGTTGGTGCCGATCAGCGCCGATGGCGCAAGGTGCGGGCACAGTTCGGAGAAGATGGCGCGCTTGATGCCCTCGTCCTCGGAGGCGGCCTCGATCACCAGATCGCAATCTGAAAACTGCGCCATGTCCCCGATGGTGGAGATGCGCTCCAGGGCGGCCTGACGCTCCTCCTCGGTGATCTTTTCCTTGCGCACCTGGCGGGCCATGTTGCCGTTGATGGTGGCCAGGGCTTTCTTCAGGCTGTCATCTGAGATGTCATAAAGGGATACGTCCAACCCCGCCAGGGCGCAGGTGTGGGCGATGCCGCTGCCCATCTGGCCTGCGCCGATGATGCCGACCTTGCGAATATCCATCCTTGCAGCCTCTACATGTTGAACCGTTTGAACCCCAAACCTATATCGCGCAGCCTGCGCCCGCAAGCACCATGAAGGCAAACGCGGCAAGAGAGCGCTGCTGCGGCTTCCTTATCCCAGCTTTTCCATCAGTTCCGGCAGGACCTTGAACAGATCGGCCACCAGGCCATAATCGGCCACCTGGAAGATGGGGGCCTCCTCGTCCTTGTTGACGGCCACGATGATGCGCGAGTCCTTCATGCCCGCCAGATGCTGGATGGCCCCGGATATGCCAAAGGCCATATAAAGTTCCGGGGCCACGATCTTGCCCGTCTGGCCCACCTGCAGATCGTTGGAGACGAAGCCCGCATCCACCGCGGCGCGCGAGGCGCCCACCGCCGCGCCCAGCCTGGCGGCCAGCTCCTCCAGCATGGCGAAGGCCTCGGTGCTGCCCATGCCGCGCCCGCCGGAGACGACAATGCGCGCCGAAGTCAGCTCGGGGCGCTCCGATGTGTTCAACTCCTGCGAAACGAAACGCACCCCGGGGGGTATTTCGGCAACGGCAATGGTCTCCACCGGGGCCGCTTGCGCGCTCTTTGCAGTGGCGGGAAAGGCGGTGGTGCGGATGGTCAGGACTTTTTTCACGTCTTTCGAGCGCACCGTCTGCAAGGCGTTGCCGGCATAGATGGGGCGGACGAAGGTGTCAGGCGATTGCACCGCCACCACATCGGAGATCTGCATGACATCGAGCAGGGCGGCAATGCGCGGGGCAATGTCGCGGCCCGTGGTGGTGGCCGGCGCAACCAGGGCGTCATATGTTTCCATCAGCGGCGTGACGAGCGCGCTCATCGGCCCGGCCATCTGGTGGGCCAGCGCCGCATCCTCGGCCAGCAGCACCTTGCGCACCCCTTCCAGGGCGGCGGCCTGGCGGGCAATGGCGGCGCACTTTTCCCCGGCAACCAGGATATCCACCTGCGGATCCATCTGGCGCGCCGCGCTCAGCGCGCGGGCGGTGGCCTCTTTCAGGCTGTTTTCGTCATGTTCGGCAATGAGCAAAATGGCCATGGTCAGAGCACCCCCGCTTCATTCTTCAGCCTGTCTATCAACTCATCGACGCTCTCCACCCGCACCCCGCCCGCGCGCGCCGGCGGCTCTTGCACCTTGAGCACCTCCAGGCGCGGCGTCACGTCAACATCGAGCTCTTCGGCGGTGAGCGTCTCCAGCGGCTTGCGGCGCGCCTTCATGATGTTGGGCAGCGAAGCATAGCGCGGCTCGTTGAGGCGCAGATCGGTGGTGGCCACGAGCGGCAAGGGCGCGCTGATGGTCTGCAAACCGCCGTCGATCTCGCGGGTGATGGTGGCCTGCTCACCGTCGATCTCCAGCTTGGAGATGAAGGTGGCCTGGGGCCAGCCCAGCAGGGCGGCGAGCATCTGGCCGGTCTGGCCGCAATCATCGTCGATGGCCTGCTTGCCCAGAATGACCAGATCGGGGTTTTCGCGCTTGACGATGGCGCGCAAGACCTTGGCCACGGCCAAAGGTTCGGTTTCTTGTTGCGTCTTGACTAAAATGGCGCGGTCCGCGCCCATGGCCAGGGCGGTGCGCAGGGTCTGTTCGGCTTCCCCGGGGCCGATGCTGACGGCGATGATCTCTTCGGCCTTGCCGGCTTCCTTGAGGCGGATGGCCTCCTCCACGGCGATTTCGTCGAAGGGATTCATCGACATCTTGACATTGGCCAGTTCGACGCCGGTTTCATCAGCTTTCACATGGATGCGGACGTTGTAATCGGCGACCCGCTTGACGGGGACTAAAATCTTCATCGGGATCTTTCCTGATATGTGCCGCCAGGGGGCGGCATCTGCGCCACCAGAGAGTGAAATTGCAAGAAAGCGGTGCGCAAAGTCAATGACTTGCCGCAGGCTGGCGGGACAAATTCGACGAATTGGTCATAATAATTGACCTTCAACCAGCCCTCTTGGCCTCATGCGGCGCCGCGCAGGATGCGGCCGCGCGCCAGGCGCTTCAGGATGGGGGCGCGCAGGGCCAGGGTGATGAGCAGCCCGGTGGCAAAGCCGCCCACATGGGCCCACAGGGCGACATGGCCGCCATTGGGGCCGGAGGTGTAGATGGAAAAGATCTGAAAGCCCAG
>JALSNA010000121.1 GCA_026987255.1 Hyphomicrobiales bacterium
TTTCCTGGGTCATCGGCATGTCCGGGCAAGTCCCACAGGGCGCGAAGGCCTGGCGCCCGCAAGCGCAAACTCCCGCCCCCATACAAGGTTAACAGTCGTTAGGACTTTGCCCCGCCCATGTTTAACAAAAAGTTGCCGGCATGAATAAAATCTGGAAATTTCCTTGCCCCATTGAATCAAGACGGGAACAGGCCCAGGGTCAATCCAGAACGATCATGTCGGCGCTGTTCCAGCCCAGATGGACCTCATCGCCGATGTCGAAGGCATCCACCGCCGCGCGTGTTGCATTGGCGAAGATGACCGACAGGCGCAAGCCGCGCGGCGTTTCCACATACATGTGCGAGATGTCGCCATAATAGGCCCAGTCGGTGACCTTGCCGCGCAAGGTGATGTCCCTTTGCAGCGGCTGGCGCGAAATGGCGATCTTTTCCGGCCGCACCGCCAGCTGCACCGCCCCTGAAGCAGGCCCCTCGTGGGGGATGGTGATGCGCCCCAGATCCGCCGTCTGCACGGCAAGACCGGTTTCGTCCGCACCCATCACCTGCCCTTCCAGAAGATTGATCTTGCCGATGAAATCGGCCACGAAGCGGGTCTTCGGTGTCTCGTAGAGGCCGCCGGGGGTGTCTATCTGCTCCACCCGGCCATCGCGCATGACGGCGATGCGGTCGGCCATGGACAGGGCCTCGTCCTGGTCATGGGTGACGATGACGAAGGTGATGCCGATGCGCGCCTGCAGATTGGCCAGCTCCAGTTGCATGGCCTCGCGCAGCTTGGCGTCCAGGGCCGAAAGCGGCTCGTCCAGCAACAGCACCCGCGGATGCTTGACCAGGGCGCGCGCCAGGGCCACCCGCTGGCGCTGTCCGCCGGAGAGCTGATCGGGCTTTCTGTCCGCGAATTGCGACAATTGCACCAGATCGAGTCCTTCCCGCACCTTCTCTTCGATCCGCGCCTTCGGCTCACCGGTGACCTTCAGCCCGTAGGCGACATTTTCGGCCACCGTCATGTGGGGGAAGACGGCATAGGACTGAAACACCATGTTCACCGGCCGCCTGTTGGGCGCAATTCCGGCCATGTCTTTCCCGTCGATGAGAATGCGTCCCTCCGTCGGCTCCTCCAGTCCGGCGATCATGCGCAGCAAGGTGGTCTTGCCGCAGCCCGACGGCCCCAGCAGGGCGAAGAACTCGCCTTCGCGTATTTCGATGTTGGCGTCATCGACCGCCACCACGGAGCCAAAGCGCTTGGTGACATTCTCGATGGAAACGATGGGCGCGGTTTTGCTCATGGGAATCCTCAGGCACTGTCCTGTGGCTTGTTGAAGCGCATGGCGATGGCGGTCATGACGACGGTGATGAGCACCAGCACGGTGGAGGCGGCATTGACCTCCGGCGTCACCGAAAAGCGCACCATGGAATAGACCTTGACCGGGAAGGTCACCGTATTTGGTCCGGAGGTGAAGAAGGTAATGACGAAATCATCCAGCGACAGGGTGAAAGCCAGAAGCGCCCCGCCGATCAGCCCCGGTTTCATGTAGGGAAAGACGACGTTCCAGAAGGTCTGCCACTCGGACGCGCCCAGGTCATGGGAGGCTTCCTCCAGCTCGCGGTTGAACCCGGCGAGCCGGGCGCGCACCACGATGGCCACGAAGGGGAAGGAAAAGGCGATATGGGCGATGGTAATGGCCGACAGGTTGAGCGGCCAGGGCAGATCTGCCGGCCAGCCGATGCGGGCGAAAAAGACCATCATGGCCACCCCCATGCAGATCTCCGGCACCACGATGGGCAGCGCCATGAGCCCCTCGTAGGCGGCCTTGCCGGGGAAGCGGAAGCGCCACAGCATGACCGCCACCATGGCCCCGATGATGGTGGACAGCAATGTGGAGACAAAAGCGATGGTCAGGGAGTTGGTGAAGGCCTCGAACAGGCCGTCGTTGTTCCATGCCTTTTCGTAATACTTCCAGGTGAAGCCGCGCCAGACCACATTGCGCCGCGAATTGTTGAAGGAAAAGACCATCAGGGTGATGATCGGCGCATAAAGCAGCAGGAAGGTTGCCGCCACCACCAGACGCAGCCACAGCCTTCGCGAATACTCCAAAGGCCCGGAGCGGATGCGCATGATGCGCGTCAGCCAGAATACCTCGCGCGCCTGCTGGGTCATTTCACACCTCCATGGAGCTCTTGCGCCCCGCCATCAGGGCGCGGATGGCCAGGGCGCCGAAGGTGGCATACATGAGCAGGAACGACAGGGCCGCGCCAAAGGGCCAGTCGTTGGCCGACTTGAACTGCCGGGCGATGACGTTGCCGATCATCTGGGCATTGGTGCCGCCCAGAAGGTCGGGGATCAGGAAGGAGCCCAGGGCCGGGATGAAAACCAGGATGATGCCGCTGACCACGCCGGGCATGGTGAGCGGCCAGGTCACCTTCCAGAAGGTGCGCGCCTGCGATGCCCCCAGATCGAGCGAGGCCTCCAGATAGCTGCGGTCGAGCTTCTCGATGGAGGCATAGAGCGGCAGCACCATGAAGGGCATGTAGACATAGACGATGCCCGCCACCACGGCGAAATTGTTGTATAGCAGGGTGAAGGGCTCGAAGGGCCCGAACAGTTTGTCCAGCCACAGGGCGTTGTAAAGCCACTCCAGCCCGAAATTGACATAGCCGCGGGTGCGGAAAACGGCGATGAGCGCATAGGTGCGCACCAGCATGTTGATCCAGAAGGGCAAGATGACGCCCAGCAGCATCCATGGCTTCCACCGGGGCCGGGCAAAGGCGATGGCAAAGGCCACCGGATAGGCGATCAGCAGGCACAAGAGCGTCACCAGGGCGGAAATCCACACCGATTTCCAGATGATCTTCACATAGACCGGCTCGAAGGCGCGCGCATAATTGGCCAGCGTCCAGGTGATGTCGATGTCCACGATGCCGCGCTTTTCCCCCAGGCTCATCAGCCAGATGAAGGCCAGGGGCGCAAGGAAGAAAACGAACAGCCAGAAGGTCCCGGGCAGGGCAAAGACCCAGAAGACCAAGGGATGTTTTCTCCAGCTTTCCATAGGCCGGCCCTCCCCTCCCGCGGCGGCAGCATGCGCCGGGCGGGCTGGCCGCCCGGCGTTTCATCGGCGCATTTGCCCGGTCAGATCAGGCCGCCTGGATCTTCGTCCAGGCGTCCTGGATGAGCTTGGCGCGCGCCTCGCCCAGATAGACGGCCTCTTCCAGCTTGGCCATGACCGCGGCGGGCGGGAAGATGGCCGGATTCTCCAGATAGTCCTTGCCATCCTTCATCTTGGCGATCAGGGCCTTGGCCGCCGCGTTGGGCGTGGCATACTGGATGTAGAGGGCATTGTTGGCGGCGATTTCCGGCTCGTTCATGAAGTTGATGAAGGCATGGGCATTGTCCGGATGCGGCGCGCCCTTGGGGATGCACAGGCAGTCCTGCCACAGCAAGGCGCCTTCCTTTGGCACCACGAAGCCGATGTCCTTGTCCTCTTCCATCACCTGCAGGATGTCGCCATTCCATTCCTGGGTCAGATCCACCTCGCCGGAGGCCAGCAGATCCTGGCCATTGTCGGCGGCGAAGGTCTTGATGTTCTTCTTGTTGCGGATGATCAGATCCGCCGCCTTGGCGATTTCCTCCGCGCTGGTGGAATTGAAGGAATATCCCAGATACTGCAAGGCGCAGCCGATCACCGTTCCGGCCTCGGCCAGCAGGGCGATCTTGCCGGCATATTCATCCGAATCGTAGAGATATTTCCACGAATCGGGCGTCTCCTTGACCTTGGAAGGCCGGTAACCGACGCCGATGGTGCCCCACATGTAGGTGATGGAATATTTCCGCCCCGGATCGAACTTGGCGTCCTGGAAACGCTTTTCCAGATACTTGAAGTTGGGGATCTTGGCGTGATCGAGCTCCATGAGCATGCCGGCCTTGATCATGCGCTCCACGTAATCGTTGGTGGGCACGATGACATCATAGCCGGGGTTGCCGTTCTTCAGCTTGGCCAGCAGTTCGTCAT
Organism: Hyphomicrobiales bacterium; assembly: GCA_026987255.1. Taxonomy (GTDB): domain Bacteria; phylum Pseudomonadota; class Alphaproteobacteria; order Rhizobiales; family Aestuariivirgaceae; genus Thermopetrobacter. The sequence continues at coordinate 4,004 of JALSNA010000121.1, forward strand.
TGTCGGCGAACAGATCCATCTTGACGGAAATGCCGGTGGCCTTCTTGAAATCGGCCAGGGTGGTTTCGCCGATATAGGTGTCCCAATTGTAGAAATTGAGTTTCTTTTCCTCCGCGCCGAAGGAGACGGCCGGACCGAAGCTGATGGCGGCGATGGCGGCGCCTGTTCCGGTCAGGAAATTGCGGCGGGTGGGGCGAAACGATCTTTTGGCTCTCATGGGCAGGCTCCCTTCCTCTTCTTTTCTGGTTTTTGACGCCATGATGGCTTTTTTCTGATTGTTGTCCATTTTGCCCCGCCTTGCAATGGGGTCAGGACATTTCGCTTTCGACGTCCGCCAGGGTCCTGTCCAGCGCCTCGCGCGCCAGTGCGGCCCACTGGTCCACCTCCGCTTCGCTGATGCAAAGGGGCGGGGCAAAGACCATGGTGTCCCAGCATGCGCGCATGATCAGTCCCACATCGATGCAATGATCACGGCAGATGGTTCCCACCCGGCCCAGGTCATCGAAGCGCTGCCGCCCCGTCTTTTCGCGCACCAGCTCGATGGCCCCGATCAGCCCCTTGACGCGCACCTCGCCCACCAAGGGATGATCGCCAAGCGCGCCGATCCTTTCGGCCACCACGGCTTCCATGCGCGCCGCGTTCTCCACCAGATTTTCCTCTTCCAGGATGCGCAGGTTCTCCAGCGCCACCGCACAGGCCACCGGATGACCCGACCAGGTGAAGCCATGGGCGAACTCGCCGCCCTTTTCGATCAGCACCCGCGCCACCCGCTCTCCCACCGCCACCGCGCCCAGCGGCTGGTAGCCGGAGGTCAGCCCCTTGGCCATGGGCACCAGATCGGCAGTGATGCCGAAGCTCTCGAACCCCCACATCCGGCCGGTGCGGCCAAAGCCGGTGATCACTTCGTCGGCTATGAGCAACAGATCGTATGCCCGCGCGATGCGCTGCACCTCGTCCCAGTAGCCGGAAGGGGGAATGATGACCCCGCCCGCCCCCTGGATGGGCTCGCCGATGATCGCCGCCACCTTCTCCGGCCCCACCCGCAGGATCCTTTCCTCCATGGCGCGCGCCGCCTTGTGGCCGAACTCTTCCGGGCTCATGTCCCCGCCATGCTGGAACCAGTCGGGCTCCAGGACGTGCTCGAAACCGGGCAGGGGCAGATGCCCCTGGGCGTGCATGCCGCTCATGCCGCCCAGCGAGGCCGCCGCCATGGTGGAGCCGTGATAGGCGCGGTTGCGCGAGATGAAGACCTGCCGCTGTGGCTGCCCTTCCAGCTGCCAGTAGGTGCGCACCAGGCGCACGATGGTGTCGTTGGCCTCCGAGCCGGAATTGACGAAGAAGATTTCGTTCAGATGATCCGGCAGCAGGGCGCAGACCCTGGCGGCCAGTTCGGCGGCCGGTTCCGTGGTGGTCTTGAAGAAGGTGTTGTAGTAGGCCAGCTTGTCCATCTGCGCCCTGGCCACCGCGCCCAGCTCCGGACGGCCATAGCCGATGTTGACGCACCACAAACCGCTCATGGCGTCCAGCCAGCGGCGGCCGGAGGCGTCCCAAACCCAGATTCCCTTGCCGCCGCAGATGACGCGCGCCCCGCCTTCCTTGTGGCGCAGGCTCTTGTGATCGGTAAAGGGATGCAGGTGGTGGGCGCTGTCGGCCGCCTTGATGGCGGAGATGTCAGGGGTATTGGTCATGGGATGCTCCGCAAATTTGCCAAAGAGTGGGGAATCTTCCGAAACGGCCGGGGAGCATCAGGGCGTGTAATCGATGCGCGCGCACAGGCGCATGACCTCATCGCGCCCGCACAGGGCGCAACACCGGTGGCGGAGCAAAATCTGAAAGGCCATTTGCGTCATGAAACCTTCGCCATCACGTCTTGCGCCAGCCTGTCACGTCACGGCGCGCAGGACCGTGGACAGCATGGGAAAGACGCCATCGGCGGCGGCCAGCACGTTGCAGGTCTCCAGCACATCCGCCCCGCCGTCGAGGTCCTCCACCCGCCCGCCGGCCTCGCGCACCATGAGCACGCCCGCCGCGATGTCCCAGATCTTCAGGCCGCGTTCCCAGTAGCCATCGAAGCGCCCGGCGGCCAGCCAGGCGAAATCCAGCGATGCCGCCCCGAAGCGGCGCAACCCGGAAACCTGCTCGGAGACCACCGCCAGCTCGCGGCGGAAGCGCGCCAGATCGGCCCGCCCCCGGTGCGGACAGCCATTGACGATCACCGCCTCGGCCAGCCCCTTGCGGGCCGATGTGCGGATGCGGCGGTTGTTGAGAAAGGCCCCGCGCCCGCGCTCGGCGTGGAACAGTTCATCGGTGACCGGATTGTAGATCAGCCCGGCCAGCAGGGTATCTCCCTTGCGCAGGGCGATGGACATGGCGAAATGCGGGATCCCGTGGATGAAATTGGTGGTGCCATCCACCGGGTCGATGATCCAGACATGCTCGCCGTCGCCGGTCTCGTCCTCGCCCTCCTCGAGGATGAAGCCGAAGGCCGGGCGCGCCCTGTGCAGCTCCTCGCGCAGGATCTCCTCGGTGCGCCGGTCGGCGCGGGTGACGAAATCCGCCGGCCCCTTGCGCGACACCTGCAGGTTCTCCACCTCGCCGAAATCGCGCCGCAAGGGGCGGGCGGCCTTGCGCGCCGCCTTCACCATGACGTTGAGAAGCGCCGATTGAACCATCGTTTTCATCTCCCGGGCGCCCGCGGCAGCAAAACCCCCGCAGGCGCGATATGCTATTCGCTGGCGCGCTTGACGTAGGTGGCGTCATCGGTATTGACGACGATTTTCTCCCCCGCCGTGATGAAGGGCGGCACCATGACCCGCAACCCGTTGTCCATCACCGCGGGCTTGTAGGAGGAGGCCGCCGTCTGGCCCTTGACCACCGGATCGGCCTCCACCACCTCCAGCGTCACATGCTGCGGCAGCTTGATGCCCAGCGGCTTGCCCTCGTGGCTTTCCACCGTCACCATCATGCCATCTTGCAAGAAGGCGGCGCGCTCGCCGACGAATTCATGCGGCAGCTCGATCTGGTCATAGGTCTCCATGTCCATGAACACCAGCATGTCGCCCTGCTCGTAGAGGAACTGGTAATCCTTCTGCTCCAGCCGCACCCGCTCGACGTTCTCCGAGGCGCGGAAGCGCTCGTTGAGCTTGGTATTGCCGACGATGGCCTTCATCTCCACCTGGGCGAAGGCCCCGCCCTTGCCCGGCTTGACGTGCTCCACCCTGGTGACCACCCAAAGCTGATCCTTGTGCATGAGCACGTTGCCCGGTTTGATTTCGTTTCCCTGAATGCGCATGTTCTTGTCGTTCCGTCTTGATTCTGGCGGCTGGGCGCGCCGGTTGATGAGGTTTTCGCGCTTTTCTATAGCCGATTTTGTCCAAAGTCCCGCGAAAAAATCACCCATTTTTGCGCAATGGCCAGCGGGCAGATGGCAAGGAAGGGCCAAAGGGGAGTCTTGAAAAAACGCTTGCGCGTCCATCCTCCCCCTGCCAGCCACCCCGAGCATGGGACACTACGGGTGATTGGCAGGGGGGGATGAGGATGGGCTTCAAGATGCCCAAATGGCTCATTTGCCCTTCGCCTTGCCGTGCCCCCTGATCTTGCGGCGCTTCGGCCCGCCCGTGGGCAGCGAGCCCTTGCCCTTGCGCCAGGGACGCGAGATCTGGCGCATTTTGGTGGGGCGGAAGCGATCCGCCAGTTGGCGCGCCTTCTTCATCTGCTCCGGCGTCAGGTGCTTGATGAACAGATCGAGCCAGGCATCGTGCCGGCCGCCCCGTTTGGCCAGAAGGTACCACTTGGCCGCCTCCACGGGCTTTTTCGCCACCCCGCGCCCCGCCGCATGCAGGCGCGCCAGGCGCTGCTGGGCCAGGGCATTGCCGCTCAGCGCCGCATAGCGCAGCCATTGCGCGCCGATTTTCTCGCTCTTGGCCACCCCCTGGCCGCGAAACACCAGATAGCCGTATTCCTGCGCCGCCTGCGGCAGGCCGGCCAGGGCGGCGCGCTTGAACCATTCCGAAGCGGCGGTGAAATCCTTCTCCACCCCCTTGCCGGTGGCATAGAGGACGCCGAGGTTGTATTGGGCCTGTGCAAAGCCCTTTTCGGCCGCGCGGCGGAACCAGTAGGCGGCCTTTTTCCAGTCCGGCTTCAGCCCCCCCACACCCAGATAGAGCAAGCCGCAATTGTATTGCGCCGCCACGTGGCCGCGCCTTGCTGCCTCCTCGGCCCAGCGCAGGGCGGCCGCCATGTCCTTCTTGCCCAGCTTGCCGTTCATGTAGAGCATGGCCAGGGCGAACATCGCCCCCGTATGGCCCTGTTTGGCCGCCCTGGCATACCATTGCGCGGCCTTGAGCGGATCGGCCTTCACCCCGCGGCCGTTTTCAAACAGAACGCCCATCATCGCCTGGGCTTCCATGTCACCGCCCTCGGCCAGTTTCCCGGCCACCTTGCGGGCCTCGTCATACTGGCGGTTCTCGAACAGCGCTATGGCCTCCTCGAAGGCCTTGGCGCTGGCCAGGGCTTGCGGCGCGATCAGACCGGGGCCGGCCAGAACCAGGACGAAAGCGGCGGCGCGCAGGGTTTTCATGCTCATTGCCCCTCTCCTTCGCGCAAGGCATTCATGCAGGCTTCGGCCACCCGCGCGGCACTTTGTTCATCGCTCCAGATCCCCTCCGGCGGAGTGACGAAATCCGCCCCGCGCGCCGCCAACGTGGCCATTTGCGCCGCAGCGGCGGGATGAATGGCCACCAGCGGAATGACCAGGAGCTGAGCAGCCCAGTCCAGCAGGTTTTCGCCCCCCGCTTCCTGGCGCTGATCCAGCGCCAGATAATCCACCCCCGCCTCGCCCAGGGCCATGGCCTCGTGCCGCCTGGCGCGGCATTCGCCCCCCACGATGCGCTCATCCCCCAGCCGCTGACGCGCCGCGGCGGCATCGCCCGCGCCAGTGGTGACATGGACGCCATCGGCGCCGCTGCCGCGAGCCACCGCCACGTCGTTTTCCACCACCACCGCCACGTCCAGCTCCTGGGCGGCCTCCACCAGGGCGCGGGCGCGCTCAAGATCATGGACGCCGTCCTCGCCGGCGCGCAGCAGCAGACAGGCCACATCGGCGCGGGCGCAAAAGGCGCGCAGGCAGGCGGCCGCGCGGCCGCTTTCCACAAAGGCGGGCAAGCTCACAAACAGCCTCGTGCGGGGATCGCTCATGGGAACCTTTCAAGGGGCAGACGGGAAAACCGGCGGGCGCGCCGCACATGGCGCTCCCGCTTTCTGATCGCGAATCACTGGCTGGTAGTATTCATCAATGGCGAAAAGCGGGCAAAGGGGAAAATGGGAGATGAAAACCGCCGCGCAAGGGGGCGTGAGGCATGTCAAATGTCTTGCGCATCGTCATTCCCGTTCTCCCCGGCGGGCTCTTCGAAGCGGTGCAGGACGGCTTCGGCCAGAGCCTGCGCGGTGATGTGGAAATGCTCGAAGAGATCCCCGGCCGGGGCCGAGCAGCCGAAATCCGTCATGCCGATGAAGATGTCATCGCGCGAAATGAAGCGCCACCAGCCATCGCGCACACCCGCCTCGATGGCGGCGCGCACCCTCTCCTTGCCGATGATGCGCGCCCTGTGCTCTTCGTCCTGCTCATCGAACAACTCCATGCAGGGCACCGAGACGACACGCGCCGAATGGCCCGCCGCATTGATGATTTCGCGCGCCTTCAGGGCAACGGCCACCTCCGAGCCGGAGGCATAGATCACCACATCGGTCTCGCCGTTTTCGCCATCGGCCAGCTCATAGGCGCCGCGCGCGCACAGGTTGGACTTTTCCACCAGGGTGCGCACCGGCGGAACCTCCTGGCGCGTCAGGGCGATGATGGAGGGCCGCTGCGCGTTCTGGATGGCCAGTTGCCAGCATTCGGCGCTCTCCACCGCATCGGCCGGGCGCATGACTAAGATGCGCGGCATGGCGCGGAAGGCGGCCAGATGCTCCACCGGCTGGTGGGTCGGGCCATCCTCGCCCACGCCGATGGAATCATGGGTCATGACGTAGATGACCCTTTGGCCCATGAGGGCCGAAAGACGCATGGCCGCGCGGCCATAATCGGAAAAGACGAAGAAGGTGCCGCCATAGGGAATCACCCCGCCGTGGGCCGCCAGGCCGTTCATCATGGCGGCCATGGCATGTTCGCGAATGCCGTAATGAACATAGCGCCCCTGCGGCGTTTCCGGGGTGAAAATGCCCATGCCCTCCGTCAGGGTGTTGTTGGAGCCTGTCAGGTCGGCGGAGCCGCCCATGGTTTCGGGCAAGGCGGCATTGATGACCTCCAGCGCCACATGCGAGGCCTTGCGGGTGGCCATGGCGCGCGGATTTTCGGCCAGATCCTTGCGCAATTCGCGCATGGCGGGCAAGAAGGTCTCCGGCAGCTCCCCGGCCATGCGGCGGGTGAACTCCGCATGCCTGCTGGCCGGCAGGGCCTGCAGCCTTTCGCTCCATGCCTTGCGCGCCTTGCGCCCGCGCAGGCCGGCCAGCCGCCAGGCGTCACGCACCTTGGCAGGAATCTCGAACGGCGCAAGATCCCCGTAGCCCAGCTCGCGGCGCAAGGCGGCCGCGGCCTCCTCGCCCAGGGGCGCGCCGTGAGCACGCGCCGTGCCTTCCACACCGGGCGCGCCACAGCCGATGACCGTGCGGCAGGAGATCAGCGAGGGGCGCTCGTCCTCCATGGCCGCCGCCATGGCCGCCGCCATGGCCTCGGGGTCATGCCCGTCAATGCTTTGCACATGCCAGCAGGAGGCGGCGAACCGCGCCAGCTGGTTGGTGCAGCTGGTGACGGAAACGCTGCCGTCGATGGTGATGCCATTGTCATCGTGCAGGACGATGAGCTTGCCCAGCTTCAGCCGCCCGGCAAGCGATATGGCCTCCTGCGCAATGCCCTCCATGAGATCGCCGTCTCCGGCCAGCACCCAGGTGCGGTGGTTCACCACCTCGCCGCCGAACTCGGCCGCCAGGTGGGCTTCCGCCATGGCCATTCCGGCGGCCATGGCCAGCCCCTGCCCCAAGGGCCCGGTGGTCACCTCGACACCGGCGAGCAGCTCCGATTCGGGATGCCCGGCAGCCTTTGCGCCCAGCTGGCGGAAGCGCTTCAGTTCCCCGGTGGGCACATCCTCATAACCCAGAAGGTGCAACAGGGCATAGAGCAGCGCCGAGCCATGCCCGGCGGAGAGAATGAAGCGGTCGCGATCCGGCCAGTCCGGCCTTTGCGCATCGAAGGTCATGAAGCGGTCAAAAAGCACCGTGAGGATGTCCGCCGCCCCCAGGGCAATGCCGGGATGGCCCGAATGGGCCGCCTCTATGGCGTCCACGGCCAGCATGCGCAGGGCATTGGCCATGGCATGGTGCCTGCCATCACCCCGCAATCTGCTCAGGCAGTCCGCGGTGATGGGTTTGCCGGATTTTTTGTCAGTCATCTGTGCGCGCTAATGCCGCCAGGGCCCGGGCCCAGGGCGGCTCTCCTGTCATGTCACGCCCCCGCAAACGTGCCGCCAAAAATCACACTGGCGCTCTCAAGTCAATGATCCCGGTCATGTGCAGGGGCATTTTAGCATATTTGCGCCCTTTGGACACGCGCCCCCCAGGGCTTTGCACAGGCGAGAAAAAACAATGATGTGAAGCACTTTGCTCATATGCAGGTTTAGTGTTAACATGCGGCATGTGTCAGCTTGTTGATGTGTGGGGGCATCCATGACAACCCGGGCGAAAATGGAAACGGCGGTGGCGCGTTTCGAGGCGGCGCTGGAGCAGGTGGAGCAAAGCTTCGCCAGGCTGGCGGCCGTCAAGTCACGCGAGGATGCGCTTTTGGAGGAGAATGCCGCCCTGCGCGCCCAGGCGGAGAACGCCACGGCGCAAATGGAGAAATTGCGCGAAAGCGCAAGGGAGCTTGCCGATCTCAACCGGCAGGCCATTTTGCGCATGGACAAGGCCATGAGCCGCATCAAGTCCGTGCTCGGCGAGGAGGGCTGAAGACCATGGCGCAAGTCGTTGTCCAGATCAATGGCCGCAACTATACCATGCAGTGCGATGACGGCCAGGAGGATCACCTGCGGGCCCTGGCGCGCACCATAGATGACGAAATCACCAATATCCGCACCGCCGTGGGCCAGCTGGGCGATCTGCGCCTGCTCATCATGGCATCCCTGGTGATCGCCGACAGATTGTTCGAAGCACAGCGCAAGATGGCGGACATGGAAGAGCAGATGCAGGGGCTGCGCGCCGTCAGCGAACGCGAGCACAACCGCATCGAGGCGGTGCAGGCCCAGGCCGCCGGGGTTCTCGATGGCGCCGCCTTGCGTCTGGAAACCCTGGCCAGGACAGCCGCCAGTTTCACCGGTGAGGCCCCAGCGCCCGATGCCGGCAGTAAGACGGCACAAGACGAGCCATCCTGAAGCCTCGGGGTCCTGACCCTAGGCAGGCCCTTCACAGCGGGCCGGGAAATGCCTACATTGGACAGGTGGCGGCGCTGCCCGGTTGGTGACGGATGCTTTTCCCAGGGGCCTTAAATCGATCCGAGGGAGCTGTCCCTGCGCCTGGCCGTGGCCTTGCGCATACGGCGCCCACCTGCATTTGCGGGAACCCGGGATCACCATGCCCGCACGGCCAGGGCGGCCCGCCACTTCGCTGATTTTCACCGCTGGCCCTTCACGCCCATGACCTCATCCCATGACAGGCCGATCCCGGCGGGCAAGGCCGGTTTGCGCGCCAATGCCCTGGCGGCGCGCGCCATGATGGCCCATGCGGCAGGCCCGCTGGCGGCCCGAAGACTGGCGCGGCGGGGGGTGGAATTGCTCGCACCCCTGCCGGGCCGGATCGTTGCCGGATATGCGCCCATCCGCCACGAGATCGATGTCATGCCGCTGATGGAGGCGCTGCACGCGGCGGGCCGGGAGCTCGCCCTGCCGGTGGTGGAGGAGAGGAATGCGCCCTTGACTTTCCGCGCCTGGCGCCCCGGCGAGCCCTTGCGGAAGGCCGCCTTCGGCGTGCCCGCGCCGCTTCCCGGTGCGCCGCCGGTGCGCCCGGATGTGCTCATCGTGCCGCTGGCCGCCTTCGACCGGGCCGGACACCGGCTGGGCTATGGCGGCGGCTATTATGACCGCACCTTGCGGGCCTTGCGCCGCGAGGGGCCGGTGACAGCTGTGGGCGCGGCCTTCAGCGGCCAGGAGCTGGACATTGTGCCGCATGATGAAAACGATGAACCCCTTGACGCCATCGTCACGGATCGCGAAACCATACTGGTTTCCCCCAGACCGGAAAGGTGAAGCATGCGCATTCTGTTCCTCGGCGACATCGTCGGCCGCTCGGGCCGCAAGGCGGTTCTTGACGAGCTGGCGGACATGCGCGAGAAACTGCGCGCCGATTTCGTCATCGTCAACGGCGAGAACGCCGCCGGGGGCTTCGGCATCACGGAGAAGATCTGCACCCAGCTTCTCGATGCCGGGGCCGATGTCATCACCACCGGCAACCATGCCTTCGATCAGCGCGAGGCGCTGGTGTTCATCGGCCGCGAGCCGCGCCTGCTCAGGCCGGTGAACTATCCGCCGGGCACGCCGGGGCGCGGCGCCGGGCTCTTCGAGGCCGCGGGCGGCGGACAGGTGCTGGTGATCAACCCCATGGGTCAGATCTACATGCCCAATCTGGACGATCCCTTCGCCGCCATCGAGCGCGAGCTGGCCGCCTGCCCGCTGGGGGCCGGGTGCGACGCCATCGTCATCGACATGCACGCCGAGATCACCTCGGAAAAGATGGCCATGGGCCAGTTCTGCGACGGGCGCGCCTCCCTGGTGGTGGGCACCCATACGCACATCCCCACCGCCGATGCCCAGATCCTGCCGCAGGGCACCGCCTATCAGACCGACGCGGGCATGTGCGGCGATTACGATTCGGTCATCGGCATGGACAAGGACGAACCGCTCAACCGCTTCACCCGCAAGATCCCCTCGGCCCGCTTCACCCCGGCCGGCGGCGAGGCCACCATCTGCGGCGTTCTCGTCGAGACCGATGCGGCCACCGGGCTGGCGAAGGCCATCGCCCCGGTGCGCACCGGCGGGCGCCTTGCGCCAGCCTGGCCCGATTTCTGATAAAAGGTCCGGGTGCTCCTTTGCCTGCCGGCTATCTCCATCAACCATCTGAAGACCATCCTCACCCCCTGCCAACCATCCGAAGTGTCCCATGATTTGGGTGGCTGGCAGGGGGCGAGGATAGACACACAAGCGTTTTTGGAAACTCCCTCCTGACCGCGGTCAGCTCTTCTTGAGATTCCGCTTGGCCAGGGCGCGCAGGCGCAGGGCGTTGAGCTTGATGAAGCCCTCGGCATCCTTCTGGTCATAGGCGCCCTCGTCGTCCTCGAAGGTCACCAGGCTTTCGTCATAGAGCGACTTGGGCGACTTGCGGCCCACCACGATGACATTGCCCTTGTAGAGCTTCAGGCGCACGGTGCCTTCCACGTTCTCCTGGCTCTTGTCGATGAGCGCTTGCAGCATTTCGCGCTCCGGGGCGAACCAGAATCCGTTGTAGATCATGGTCGCATAGCGCGGCATGAGCTCATCCTTCAGGTGCATGGCCTCGCGATCCAGGGTGAGCGATTCGATGGCCCTGTGGGCGGGCAGCAAGATGGTGCCGCCCGGTGTCTCGTAGATGCCGCGGCTCTTCATGCCGACGAAGCGGTTCTCCACCAGGTCCACCCGGCCAATGCCGTTGTCGCGCGCCAGATCGTTGAGGCTCTCCAGCAGCTTGGCCGGGCTCATGGCCTCGCCGTTGAGGGCCACCGCATCGCCCTTCTCGAAATCGATGGTGATATAGGTGGCCTCATCGGGAGCATCCAGCGGATCGATGGTGCGCTGGAAGACATAAGGCTCCGGCTCCTGCCAGGGATCCTCCAGCACCTTGCCCTCCGAGGAGGAGTGCAGCATGTTGGCGTCCACCGAGAAGGGGGCCTCGCCCCTTTTGTCCTTGGGCACCGGAATCTGGTGTTTCTCGGCAAAGGCGATGAGATCGGAGCGCGACTTGAAATCCCACTCGCGCCAGGGCGAGATGACCTTGATATCGGGATCGAGCGCATAGGCCGACAATTCGAAACGCACCTGGTCGTTGCCCTTTCCGGTGGCCCCGTGGGCAATGGCGTCGGCGCCCGTTTCGTGGGCGATCTCGATGAGGCGCTTGGAGATCAAAGGCCGCGCAATGGAGGTGCCGAGCAGGTAGACGCCCTCATAGACGGCATTGGCGCGGAACATGGGAAAGACATAGTCGCGCACGAACTCCTCGCGCAGATCCTCGATGTAAATGTCCTTGATGCCCAGCATCTCGGCCTTCTTGCGGGCCGGCTCCAGTTCCTCGCCCTGGCCGAGATCGGCGGTGAAGGTCACCACCTCGCAGCCATAGGTCTCGGTGAGCCATTTCAGGATGATGGAGGTATCCAGGCCGCCGGAATAGGCCAGCACGACCTTCTTGATGGAGCCGTTTTTCGACATGGCGAATGTGTCCCGTCTCTTGCCAGGGTGAACATGCAACGATGCGCCGCACTATAGGCGCGCAGGCGGCATGGGCAAGGGCAAAAATGTGCGCCGCTTCGTCCGCTTGCAAGAACGGATGCAAAATTGCATATTGGCCATGATCCGGGGGCAAGGGTTCTGACCGTTGAGCCGCGCCGGTGATGATGACAACCAATCAGGATGGGTTCGATGATGAAGATTTTGACCCGCATGCTGACGGTGCTGGCCGCCGTGCTGCTGCTGGCGGGAACCGCCCAGGTGGCCGCTGCGCGCGTCTCCACCAAGGTGTGCAAGGAGCTGACCTCCAGGAGCGCTTGCGAACGGCGCGATGATTGCGTCTATGTGGACGGCTATACCCGCAAGGACGGCGTGAAGGTAAACGCCTACTGCCGTGCCAGGGGCACGAAGGGCGCGGCGAAGAAAAAGCCGGCCAGCAAGAAGACCACCAGAAAGCCGCGCGACAAGGCCAAACCCGAGAGCAAGGCCAAAACGGCCAAGGAGAAGAAGACCACCAAGG
>JALSNA010000122.1 GCA_026987255.1 Hyphomicrobiales bacterium
TCCCCTCCCGGACGCCTCATCTATCATCTGGGTGGCCGGGAGGGGGCGCGGGCCGGCGCGACGCACATCCGTGCAAAAAAGAGGCCCGTGTCCCCACCCAACCGCCTTGCGTATAATCCTGGGTGGTTGGGAGGGGGCGCGGGCCGGAACGACGCGCCTCAGCGCAAAAAAGAGGCCTCAGCATGCATTCTCCCGCCGCGCCTCGTCCAGGGCGTCGTTGATGGCGTGCTCCAGCTTGTCCAAGAGTTCTTCCATGTGGCTCTCTTCCATGATGAAGGGCGGGGCGAGCAGGATGTGATCGCCGCTGAAGCGATCCTTCGTGCCGCCCATGGGATAGCAGATCAGGCCATGCTCCATGGCCTTTGCCTTGATCCGCGCCGCCAGCCGCCAGTGCGCCGGAAAGGGCTCCTTGCTGTCCTTGTTCTCGACGATCTCCAGCCCGCGGAACATGGCCCGGCCGCGAATGTCGCCCACCTGCGGATGATCGCCGAAGCGCTGCAAGAGCATCTCGCCCAGCCGTTCGCCCATGGCCGCCGAGCGCGCCACCAGGCCGCTTTCGTCGAAGACCTTCTGCACCGCCACCCCCGCCGCGCAGGCCGTGGCGTGGCCGACATAGGTATGTCCATGGCCAAAGGCCCCGGTATTCTTCTCGATTTCTGCGACGATTTCCTCGCGCACCATCATCGCCCCCAGCGGCTGGTATCCGCCGCCCAGCCCCTTGGCCAGGGTGATGATGTCGGGCACCACATCGTCCTCCTCGAAGGCGAAGAAGCGCCCGCACCGGCCCATGCCGCACATGACTTCATCGAGGATCATCAGCACCCCGTAGCGGTCGCAGATGTCGCGAATGGCGCGCAGATAGCCGCGCGTTGGCGCCGCCGCGCCCAGGGTCGCGCCGACCACCGTCTCGGCGATGAAGGCAAAGACCCGCTCCGGCCCGGTATCCAGGATGGCCTCCTCCAGCGCGCCGGCGACGCGGCGGGTATAATCCGCCTCGCTTTCATCCGGCCGGCGCCAGCGGTAGGGATAGCATGGCACGATCTTGCGCACCCCCGGCATGAACAGCGGCCCGAAGGGATTGCGCGAGGGATGCCGCCCGCCGAGGATGGGGGTGCGCCCGGAAATGGACATGCAGCCGATGGTCGAGCCATGATAGGACTGACGGCGCGAAATGACGTGATCGCGCGCCGCCTCGCCGCGCTCCACCTGGATCTGGCGCGCCAGCTTCAGGGCCGCCTCGTTGGCCTCCGAGCCGCCGGAGAGGAAATAGGTGCGCCATCTGCCCCCCGGCGCGCGCGCCGAGAGCATCTCCGCCAGTTCCTCGGCGGCGTCATTGGTGAAAAAGGCGGTGTGGGCAAAGGCCATTTTCTCAAGCTGCCTTTCCATGGCCGCGATGACCCGCGGATTGCCATGCCCAAGGCAGGAGACGGCCGCGCCGCCGGAAGCGTCCAGATAGGCCTTGCCCCTATCGTCGTAAATGTAGATGCCTTCCGCCCGCACCGCGCGCGGCAGGGACGTGGTCAGGGAGCGGTGGAAAACGCGGCTGGATGCGGCCATGGCATGCCTCCTGTCGGGCGCGGTGAAAAACGGCTATGATTTCCTCTATGCCTGTCCGTTCATTCTGCCAACAGGAAAATGTCCGCCATGGGCGAAAGCGTGCAAAGAGTGATTTTGCGTGACCTTCTGGACACGGCCCTGAAGGCCGCCGATCCGGCCCGGCTCGTGCCGCCTGCCTTGCCGCCGCGCCCGCCCGGCATGGTCACGGTGCTGGGCGCGGGCAAGGCCTCCGCCGCCATGGCCCTGGCGCTGGAGCGCACCTGGGGCGAGCCCATGCGCGGCCTGGTCATCGTGCCCGATGGCTATGGCGCCGCCTGCCGCCATGTCGAAATCGTCGAGGCCGCCCATCCCGTGCCCGATGAGCGCGGCCTGGCGGCGGCCCGGCGCATCCTGAAGATGGCGCAATCGCTGGATGAAGAGGATTTTCTGCTCGCCCCCATATCGGGCGGCGGCTCCGCGCTCATGACCGTGCCTGCCGCGGGCATCTCCCTGGCGGACATGCAGGCCCTGGGGCGCGACCTGTTGAGATGCGGGGCGGACATCGGCGAGATCAACACCGTGCGCCGCCACATCAGCGCCATCAAGGGCGGGCGTCTGGCCGCCGCCGCCTGGCCGGCGCGCACCCTGGCCCTGCTGCTCTCCGATGTGCCCGGCGACGATCCGGCCGCCATAGCCTCCGGCCCCACCGTGGGCGATCCCACCAGCTGCCGCGATGCGCGCGCCATCTTGCGCAAATACGGCCTTGCGCCACCTGCTTCCATCCGCGCCTGGCTGGACGATCCGCGCTCGCAAACCCCAAGCCCCGGTGATGAGCGGCTCTCACGCTCGGACTGGCGCATGATCGCCACCCCGGCGCGCGCCCTCTCCGCCGCCGCCGCCCGCGCCCGCGCCCTTGGCCTCAATGTTCTGAACCTGGGCGATGAGATCACCGGCGAGGCGCGCGCCGTGGCCCGCCATCACGCCCGCCTTGCCCGCGCCATGGCCTGTGCGGCCCATCCCATGAAGCGCCCCGCGCTCATCCTCTCCGGCGGCGAAACCTCCGTCACCGTGCGCGGCAAGGGAAAGGGCGGGCGCAATTGCGAATATGCCCTGGCGCTGGCCATCGCCCTGGGCGGCGCAGGCGGCATTCACGCCCTGGCCGCCGATACCGACGGGCTGGACGGCTTCACGGCGGCCGCCGGAGCCATGATCTCCCCGCGCAGCCTGCGCCGGGCCCGGGCCGCGGGCCTTTCGCCACGGGCCGCCTTGTTGGCCAATGATTCGGGATCCCTTTTCGCCCGTCTTGGCGATCTGGTGCACACCGGCCCCACCCTGACCAATGTCAACGATTTCCGCGCCATTCTCGTTTCGTGATGATGAAATCCGAAAAAAAGGCCCCTGCTTACCGCCCCGCTCTGGCCAGCGCCGCTTTCAGACGCCTGGCCATTTCCCGCAGGCGCATGTCCCCGGCCGCTTCCCGGCGTGCCGCCAGCACCGCCTGGGAGGGCAGGATCAGGCCGTCATCGAGCACCTTCAGGTGATTGGCGCGCAAGGTGGAGCCGGTGGAGGTGATGTCCACGATGAGCTCGGCCATGCCCGCCGCCGGGGCGCCCTCGGTGGCCCCCAGCGAAACCACGGTGCGGTATCCCGACACCCCGTGACGGGCAAAGAAGCGCCGTGTCAGGCGCAGGTATTTTGTCGCCACCCGCAGCCGCCGGCCATGGCGGGCGTAAAAATCCTCCGAGATTTCCTCCAGGTCGGCCATGGTGGCGCAATCCAGCCAGCTTTCCGGCACCGCCACCACCACATCGGCAAAGCCGAAGCGCAAGGGCGTGAGAACCTCTGCCACCTCGTCCAGCCGCGCGATGTTCTCGCGCAACAGGTCCTCGCCCGTCACCCCGGCATCGATCTTGCCCTCTTTCAGGTGATGGGCAATTTCCGAGGCCGAGAGGAAGGCGATTTCCATATTGTCCGCCCCCTCGCCGCGGATCGCGCCGCGATAGCCGCGCGCATGCCCCAGCCGCGAGATTTCGTATCCGGCGGCGGCGAAAAGCTCCTGCGCCTTTTCCATCAGGCGGCCCTTGGAGGGCAGGGCAAGGGTCAAGGGTGTGCTCATGCCGTCCCCTCCGCCGCCGCCAGCAGCCGCTCGCTGTGGATGCCGAAGCCGCAGGCGGGCGCATCGGGCCCGCCAAGACCGGAGAGCATGTCGTCATAACGCCCGCCACCGGCCACCGGCACGGCCCGGCCTCCCATGTCCGCCTCGATCTGGAAGACGAAGCCGGTGTAATAGTCGAAATCGCGCCCGAACCCGGCCTCGAAGGCGATCTTTTCCGGCGCCGCCAGCGCCTCCAGCCGCGCCAGATAGCCTTCCACGGCGATCTTCATCGGCTTTCCGGCCCGCTTGGCGATCTCCAGCAGCGGATTGGCGCAGGCCTTCAGGGACCCCGATATGGCAAGAAAATCGTTGACCAGGGCCACCGCGCCCGGCGGCAGCGGCGGCGTCATGCGGTCTTGCGCCTTCTCCAGCAGGCGGCGCGCAATGCCGGGCACATCGCGCCCGCCCACCAGCGGCAGGCCGCGTCTGGCCAGTTCCTCCTCCACCAGCGCCTCGGCCTGCTCCTGGCTGGCCGGGGCGGAAAAGCTGGCCAGCTTGTCCACCAGCTCCGAGACCGAGGTGCGCGGCCCGTCATCGCGCGAGGCCATGCGCTCCAGTGTGGCGTGAAAGTCCTGCGGGCGGCGAAAGC
>JALSNA010000123.1 GCA_026987255.1 Hyphomicrobiales bacterium
GCGATGACGGGACGGCCCCGCACCCCATGCAGAAAGACCGCATGGGCGCCCCATTTCCAAACATCGAAGCGATCGATGCGCACGGCAACCCTGGCGCACCTGCGGCGCAAGGGGATGGCGGCGGCCACCACCCTTGCGCCCGAACAGGCCGCATCCATGGCGGCGGCATCTTGCGGCTCCTGAGTTGCCCCCTTGCCCGTCTTGCCCTTTTGCCCTTTCCGCCATGGCGGCGCGGCAATCCACACCACCTTGCCCGCCGGTGAGACGAACTGGCAGATGCGCGCCTCGCACCTCCAGCCCTTGCGCGCGCGTACCCTGTCAAGAGGCGTGCCATCGCCATCATGGCGCAACCAGCGCCCGATGACATATGCGCCTCTTTTTCCCGGCACCGGCACCAGCAGTCCCGCGGCATTGCGCACGGCCATGACGCGGGCCGCCGGCGAGATCAGAATATCGGGCCTTGATGCTGCGGGCAGAGCCATTCCGGCGGCGATCAGGATCAGACCGGCCAGCCGCCGGCCATCGCGGCGCAAGGTGAGCCAGACAAGACCGGCCAATATCAAGGCGGCGGCCGCAAGGCTCGGTTGCGCAACAGCAATCCGGGCATGGGGCAAGGCGGCGATCCTGGCGCTCCACCACAGGATGCCATCGAGCCCCTGGCGCATGAGCCAGAGGGGATATTCCTCAAGACCCACCGGCATGAGCAGCAAGGCGGCCAGCCCGGCGGGCATGACCAGCGCGGTCAGCAATGGCAGGGCCAGCAGATTGCCCAGAACGCCATAGGCGGCCAATTGGTTGAAATGGATGACGGCGGGCAAGGCGGTCATGGCCGAAGCGATCAGGGTGCTGAAGACCAAGGCGGCGATGAACGCCATGACCGGCCAGACAAGGCGGCGCGCGGCCCCGCCCTGGCCATGCGATCCGTTTTCTTTCCTGCGGCGTCCTTGCCAGGAGAGCGCCTCATAGGCGCTCACAAGCCCCATGACGGCCAGAAAGGACATCTGGAACCCGGCCTGGACGAGTGTCTGGGGGGCCCAGGCGAGAATGACCAGGGCAGCGATGGCCAGATTGCGCATGGTGATGGCCGGGCGGTCCAGTATCAGGGCCAGGGTCATGACCATCAGCATGATGAAGGCGCGCTGGGTGGCGATGGAATTGCCCGACAACAGCAGATAGGCAAAGGCCGCCAGCAGCGCCAGAACGGCGGAGAGCTTCTTGACCGGCCAGCGCAGCGCCACGGACGGCACGAGCGCGAGAACGGCGCGCAATAGCCAGAACACCGCCCCGGCCACCAGGGACAGATGCAGGCCGGAAATGGCCAGAATGTGCGCCAGCCCCGCCAGACGCAAGGTTTCCTGTTCCTGCCTGTCCAGATAGCCGCGCCCGCCGGTCAGCAAGGTCACCGCCAGGGCCGCCGCGGGCGTGCCTCCCATGTGCAGGCGCACACGCGCGGCGATGGCGCGCCGCAAGGCTTCCAGCCGCCTTTCGGCGCGCATCAGAATGCCGCAGTGCGCACAGGCGCGATCCGTGATCCTGAGCTTCGTGGTATAAGCAAAGGCGGTGGCGCCGATGCCGGAAAACCACATGGAGCGCGCCGGATCGTAGGCGCCGGGCTCCACCGGCTGCGGCAGGCGCGACAGACGCGCGGCAATCGCGATGCGGTCTCCCGGCAGGGGCATGTCGTGCAGCCCCCTGCCCTTGCCCGCCGCCAGTGTCAGGCGCACCCTTTGCGGCCAGTGGGCGCGGCGCAGGCGCGAGATCTTCGTGATGCGCAGGATCAGCCGCATGCGGGCCGGAGCGGCGCGCCAGATACGCTCCACCTGCCCGGCAAGCTCCACCTGCCCGGCATTGGCGCGCAAGAGCCGGGTGGAGACCGCCTGCCCCTTCAGGCCCATGAGGGAAAGCCCGGCAAGACAGGCGGCCATGAGCATGAGTGCGGGCTGGCCGGCGCGGCGCCATCCCGCCCGGGCGCTGAGGGCAGCAAGCGCGGCAAAGGCGAGACTCAAGAGCCGTTGCGGCGGGCGCGGCAGAAAGAACCACAGGCCGATGCCCGTGGCAAAGGCCACGGCCAGCCATGCCAGGGCATCGCCACGCACTGAAGAAGGCCCCATGGGCCTGTCCAGGAGAGCAAGCCCGCGGGCCAGCCATCCCGCCGGAGCCGCGGCGGCTTTGCCATCATTGCCGCCCGCGTCATCCCATATGCCGTCCTTGCCCATTGAATGCCCCGTGAAAAACTGGCAAGAAGCCCATTGCTCGGTTCTGTCTCATGCGTTGCAGACGGCCTGAGCCTGGGTCTGGACTCAACAAAAACGTGGCGCCAGTCTGGCGGCCAGCAACAGGAGATCGGGAAAAAATGTGCAATAACAAATGCCAATGCATTTCTCCCGTTGCTGGCCGCCAGCCCCTTCGGGCGGCAAATGCGCTGCATCTTGGCGGCCTTGTCTTGCCCACCAATAGCACCACTATTGGCGGGCAAGACAAGACCACTGATATTTTGCGCATTTGCCGCTGGCATCCACGCCTTTATTGAGACCAGACCCTAGCAAAGCCCGCATGATGCGGCGCCTGGACGAATCACCATATTTTTACCGGCCCCAGCGTCATCCGCCTGATCCGCGCGGGCCCAAGACAGGTTATCTCATGAGCGCACCCGTTACCCGTTTCGCCCCCTCCCCCACCGGATTTTTGCATATCGGCGGGGCGCGCACCGCCCTGTTCAACTGGCTCTATGCCAAACATCACGGCGGCAAGATGCTGCTGCGCATCGAGGACACCGACAGGGAACGCTCGACGCAAGAGGCGGTGGATGCCATCATCGGCGGGCTGACATGGCTGGGGCTGGACTGGGACGGCGAGCCCATCTCGCAATTCGCCCGCGCCGGGCGGCATCGCGAGATCGCGCAACGGCTGCTCGATGCGGGCCATGCCTATTACTGCCAGTGCACGCCCCAGGAGCTTGCGGCCATGCGCGAGACGGCGCGCGCCGAGGGCCGGCCCATGACCTATGACCGGCGCTGCCGCGACAAGGACCTCAAGCCAGCGCCGGACAAGCCCATGGTGGTGCGCTTCAAGGCGCCGCGCGAAGGCACCATCGTCATCGAAGATGCCGTGCAGGGACGGGTGGAGTTCCAGGCCGAAGCCATGGACGATCTGGTCATCCTGCGCCCCGACGGCACGCCGACATACAATCTCGCCGTGGTGGTGGACGATCACGACATGGGCGTGACCCACATCATCCGCGGCGTGGATCACCTGACCAATGCGGCGCGCCAGAGCATGATCTATGAAGCCCTCGGCTGGCAGCCGCCCAGGTGGGCCCATATTCCGCTCATTCACGGCCCCGATGGCGCCAAGCTGTCGAAGCGCCACGGGGCGCTGGGGGTGGAGGCCTACCGGGCCATGGGCTATCTGCCGGAGGCCATGCGCAATTACCTGGCCCGCCTTGGCTGGTCGCATGGGGATGAGGAAATATTCTCCACCGAACAGCTCATCGAGTGGTTCGGCGTGGAGGCCATCGGCAAGTCCGCGGCGCGTTTCGATTTCGCCAAGCTGGAGAGCGTCAACGGCTGGTGGATGCGCAACATGGACGCAAGGCTGCTGGCGCAAAGGTTCGCCGGGTTCCTGCCGCACGTGGAAGACGAGGCGCACAGGAAACTGGCCGCAGCGGCCATGGCCTCCCTGGCCAGCGAAGAGGGCAAAAGGCGTTTTGAGATCTCCCTGCCCGGCTTGCGCGAGCGCGCCAAGACCCTGCTGGAGCTGCTCGATCTGTCGGCCTATCTCTTCGCCACCCGGCCACTTGTGCTCAATCCGAAAGCCGAAAAGGCATTGCGCGGTGGCGGGCGCGAGGTGCTGGCGAAACTGCTGCCGGTGCTCAAGGAGAGCGAATGGAGCGAGGATGCGCTGGAAGAGGCCATCAAGGCCTTTGCGCAGCGCGAAGGCCTGAAACTGGGCAAGGTGGCCCAGCCGCTGCGCGCCGCGCTGACCGGCTCGAACATCTCACCGGGCATCTTCGAGGTGCTGGCCGCACTGGGCCGCGAGGAGAGTCTGGGGCGCATCGAGGACCAATTGGCGCGCGAATGATCCCACGGGGCATCTCCATTGACAGTCTCAGGGCAACCCATCCGTGGTGTCCCATGATTGGTCGGACGTGAAGAAAAGTTTTCCAGCCTGCCTGGCAGGCTGGAAATACTTTTCTTCAGGAAAAACAAGGCGTCCTGCTGACTTGGGGCGGCCCGGCGTCAGCAGGACATCATTTTTGGCCCCA
>JALSNA010000124.1 GCA_026987255.1 Hyphomicrobiales bacterium
CCGCGCCCCCGCCTGGGCCACCCAGGATCATGTGCAAGACGGTTGGGAAGGGCGGGCCTTTTTATCGGGTCTGAGGTGGTGGGGTCAGCTTCTGAGCCATTCCTCCACCTGTTCGCGGCTGGGGTGGGAGCCGGTGTGGACGATCTGGCCATCCACGGCGACGCCGGGGGTGGACATGACGCCGGCACTCATGATCTCCACGGTGTCGGTCACCTCGCCGATATTGGCCTCGATGCCCAGCTCATCGGCGACGCGGCGGATGAGCGCCTTGGTGTTCTGGCAGTTCTTGCAGCCGGAGCCATAGACGATGATTTCCTTCATGAGTTCTTCCTTTCAGATTTCCGCGGACCGGTTCAGGCAAAGAGCATGTTGAACAGATAGCCCACCATGATGAACGAGACAAACAGGATGGCGGTGAAGGTGGCGATCAATGGCGTTTTCAGCACCTTGCGCAGGATGATCATCTCCGGCAGGGAGATGGCGGCCACCGACATCATCAGGGCCAGCACCGTGCCGATGGGCACGCCCTTGCCGATCAGGCTTTCGACCACCGGAATGACGCCCGATGCGCTGGAATAGAGCGGAATGCCGATGATGGCGGCCATGGGCACGGCGAAGGGATTGTTGGCGGCCGCATACCTGGCAAAGAAGCTGGCCGGCACGAAACCATGCAAAAACGCGCCCACGGCGATGCCGAGCAGAACATATTTCCAGATGCGCCCGACGATCTCCTTCACCTCATGACGGGCGAAGGCCAGGCGGCCCTTCCAGGAGGTATCGGCCCTGGGCATGGCCACCTTGCCCATGCGGATCTGCCAGACATAATCCTCGACCCATTTCTCCAGCCCCAGGGCCTCGATCAGCAGCCCGCCGAGCATGCCGACGATCAGCCCGGCGGCGACATACAGAGCAGCCACCTTCCAGCCCAGAATGGCGGCCAGCAGCACCACCGCCACCTCGTTGATCATCGGCGAGGCGATGAGAAAGGCCATGGTCACGCCGAGCGGAATGCCGGCCTCCAGAAAACCGATGAACAAAGGCACCGAGGAGCAGGAGCAAAAGGGCGTCACCGCCCCCAGGGAGACCGCCAGCGGATAGGAGATGAATCGCGACTTGCCGGAGACAACCTGGCGGACCTTCTCCGGCGAGATCATGGCGCGCAAAAAGCCCATGATAAAGACGATGACGGTGAGCAGGACGAAGATTTTCGCCGTGTCCTCGATGAAGAAATGCACCGCCTCGCCGAGGCGCGAGCCGGGCGCGAGGCCGAAAACCCGCCAGGTGAGAAAATCCGCCAAAAGGGTGAAAATGACAAACATGCGATCAGGCTCCTAGGGTCTGGTCTCAATAAAGGCATGGATGCCAGCGGCAAATGCACAAGATATCAGCGGCCTTTTCTTGCCCGCCAATAGCACCACTATTGGCGGGCAAGAAAAGGCCGCTGAGATGCAGCGCATTTGTCGCCCGAAGGGGCTGGCGGCCAGCAACAGGAGAAATGTATTGGCGTTTGTTATTGCACATTTTTTCCCGATCTCCTGTTGCTGGCCGCCAGACTGGCGCCACGTTTTTGTTGAGTCCAGACCCTAACCTTGTCCGGAAGCGCTCAGGGCGGCCCGGCCTGCGCCATCCAGACTGGCAGCCAGCCGGGCGGCATCAGAGCGGTAGGGCTCGGCCCCGGCCAGGCCGTCATGGGCCGCCTGCAACATGCGCCGGGCCCAGCCGGGCAGAGCGCACGCCAGGGAATAATGCACCCAGAGCCCCTGCTTGCGGCCGGTGACGATGCCGGCCTTGCGCAGGGCGGCCAGATGCGAGGAAACCCGCGGCTGGGCCAGCTCCAATGCCGCCACCAGCTCGCAGACGCACACTTCGGCGCCATCGGCCAGCAGCATGAGAATGCGCCGGCGCGTCAGATCGGCCATGGCCTGAAAAAAGGTGGATTCCAGATTGCTCATGGCACCCCTTTAGGCTTCCCTATATATCTTGTCAAGAGTATATACGTATAGAAAGATATTTAATGCCAACCGTCACGACAGCCACCCCTGGGCATCTCTATCAACTGTCTGAAGACCATCCCCACCCCCGCCAACCACCGATTGGGGTGGTTGGCAGGGGGTGAGGGTGGACGTGCAAGCGTTTTCAGAGATCCCCCGGCCCTTGCGGCCCCGGCGGACGGCGCAGGGGGTTGCCGGTGTCGCGCGCGCTCAGCAGGCCGGGCGGGGCGGGGGCGAGCAGGGCGGCGGCATCCCTTGCCGCGGTGGCCGGATCGAGCCAGGCATCCCATGCGCGCGATGGCAGCAGGGCGGGCATGCGCTCATGGATGGGGGCGACATCGGCATTGGCTCCGGTGGTGATGATGACGCAGGTTTCCACCTCGCTTCCATCGGCGCCGAGCCAGTTTTCCCACAGACCGGCCATGGCCAGGGGGCGGCCATCGCGGCGGCGGAACAGCCAGGCATGCTTGTGGCCCTTCTCGCCCGTCCATTCATAAAAGCCATCGGCGGGGATGAGGCAGCGCCGGTGGCGGGCGGCGGCACGGAAGAAGGGCTTGGTGAAAATGGTTTCGGCGCGCGCATTTATGGGCCTGCGGGCGGGCCAGTCCTTCATCCAGTGGGGCACGAAGCCCCACAGCGCCAGATGTGCATGGCGCAGGCCATCGCGATCGCGGCGAATGGTGAACACCGGCTCGGAGGGGCGAATGACGGCGCGCGGCGGATAATCCACCGCTTCGGCCAACCCGAAAGCCGCCCGCATGGCCTCGGGCGCGATGGTCAGGGAATACAATCCGCACATGGCTTGTCTTCCAGAACGAAAAACGGCGGCTCCGCGGTTGCGGGGCCGCCGTTGGGTTGGTCGGAGTGGGCAGATTCGAACTGCCGACCCCCTGCTCCCGAAGCAGGTGCGCTACCAGGCTGCGCTACACTCCGCCATGGATTGCGCCCGGGGACGCCTTTGGCCCCAGACCAGTGGTATATAGCGCCGGGGATTTTGTGCCGCAAGAGCGGAATTGCCCATGCCGGGCAAAAAAATCCGCCTTGGGACATTGCCCCGGGCGGCGGTTTTGGGCTATCTAGCGGCGTGTTTGCGCATCGCGGCGCAATTGGGGCGTAGCCAAGCGGTAAGGCATCGGGTTTTGGTCCCGTGATCGCAGGTTCGAATCCTGCCGCCCCAGCCATCCCCTTCCACAAGGAAATGGGCCGTTCGCGGCGCAAAAGGGGAGGATGAGGCCATGAGAGGCGCAACAGAAGAGGAACTGCCCGCCGCGAAGCTGGCCTGGCTGGTCATCGCGCCTTTCTTTTTCGGTTATTTCGTCTCCTATCTGTTTCGCGCCGTCAATGCGGTGGTGGCCGCCGACCTGGTGGCGGAAATGCATCTTTCGGCCTCCACCCTGGGGCTGGTGACGGCGGCCTATCTGATCGGCTTTGCCGGGTTCCAGATCCCCCTCGGCATTCTGCTGGACAGGCATGGGCCGCGGCTGGTGCAGGCGGTGCTCTTTGCCATCGCCGGGGCCGGGGCGGTGCTGTTTTCCTCTGCCCATTCGGCGGCCATGCTGATCGTGGCGCGCGGGCTCATCGGGCTGGGCTGCGCGGGCGGGCTGATGGCCGGGTTCAAGGCGGTGGCGGATTTCTCCGCGCCGCGGCGGCGGGCGCTGTTCAATTCCTTCATCATGGCGGCGGGGGGCATTGGCCTGCTGACGGCGGCGGTGCCGGCGCGCATGGCGGCGGATGCCTTCGGCTGGCGGGGGCTGTTTTTGGGGCTGGCGGGATTGTCGGCGCTGGCGGCCCTTGGCATCTTTCTGGCGGTGCCGAAGCGGCGGGGCGTGGCGCATGCGGAGAGCCCGGGCGCATTGCTGGGGGGCCTGCGGGTGGTCTTTTCCTCGGCGGTGTTCTGGCGCATCGCGCCGCTGGCGGCGCTCACCTCGGGCTCGCAGATCGCCGTGCAGACGCTATGGGCGGGGCCGTGGTTCATGGACGTGGCGGGAATGGACAAGGCCGGATCGGCGCGCATGATGAGCGTGCTGGCGCTCGGATTCTTCACCGGCACACTGGCCAATGGCGTGATCGCCGACAGGCTGAGCGCGCGCGGCATCGGGCTGGAGAAGGTCATGCTGGGCTTTCTGCTCGCCTACATGGCGGCCCAGGCGGTGGTCATCGCGGGCTGGACGGGGCCGGGCATGGGGGTTGCGTGGTTCATCATTCCGATGAGCGGACAGGCGGGCATCCTGGCCTATCCGCTGCTGGCGGCGCAT
>JALSNA010000125.1 GCA_026987255.1 Hyphomicrobiales bacterium
GCCACCAGCGCGAGCGGCAAGACGGCCGGCGTCCTGCGCGCCATGGAGCGCGACGGCCTGATGCGCCTGCTGGCAGAGCCGACGCTGACCGCGGTGTCCGGCGAGCCGGCCAAGTTCCTGGCCGGCGGCGAGGTGCCCGTGGTCACATCCTACGATCCGGACACCCACACCTATGCCTACACCATGAAGCCCTTTGGCGTGGCCCTGGGCTTTACCCCCATGGTGCTCTCCGAGGGGCGCATCTCGCTGAAGCTCAACACCGAGGTCAGCGAGATCAGCAACAAGTACTCCATGCCGGTGGGCGAACTTTCGGTGCCGGGTTTCGAGAAGCGCTCGACCACCACCACGGTGGAGCTGCCCTCGGGCGGCACCCTGGTCATCGGCGGGCTGATCCGCGAGCAGACCAAGCAGAACATCGATGGCGTTCCGGCGCTGAAGAACCTGCCGGTGCTCGGCGCGCTGTTCCGCTCGCGGGACTTCCAGAGCAACAACACCGAGCTGGTCATCATGGTGACGCCCTACATCGTCACCCCGGTCAACGAGAAGAAACTGCGCACGCCGCTGGATCGTCTCAACATCGCCTCCGATCAGCAGACCCTCTTCCTGGGCCGCCTGCACCGCGTCTATGGCGCGCCGTCCGGCTCCAAGGGGCGGGGCATGGTCTATCACGGCAACGTCGGCTTCATCGTCGAATAGGGCCAACGGTTCTTTCAGGAGTTTGGACATGAACATTGTCAAGACACATGGCGCCCTGGCGCTGATCGCCGCACTGGCCCTGGGGGGCTGCAATGGCAATTTTTACGATGACCGCATGGAGGGCTTCACGGCGGAGCTTCCCGAACAGGTCTATCCCATCGACGTGGTCAAGGGCACGGTGCGCCTGAAACTGCCGGCCAGGAGCGCCCGGCTGAGCCCGCGCGAGGAAACCTCGGTGCGCCGCCTGGCCGGACAGGCCCTGGCCAACAATTCCGTGATCACGGTGCGCCGCCCCGCCGGATCCCTTTCAGCCGAGGTGGTGGCGGCGAAAATCACCCGGCTGCTGACGGAAAGCGGCGTTTCCGCCAGGAACATCCGCCACGCAACCTATCGCGGCACAGGGCCGGTGAACATCAGCTTCCGGCGCAAGTTCGCCGTCACCAGGGAATGCGGCGACTGGTCCGGCCCGGTGAACGAAACCACGAAGAACCGTCCCTACAAGGACTGGGGCTGTTCCTCCCAGCACAACCTGGCCGCCCAGGTGGCCAATCCGGAGGACTTCGAACGGCCGCGCGTCATGACCCCGCCGGATGCCCAGAACCGGCTGACCGCGCTGGAAAAATACGGCCAGCGCCAGGATACCAATTCGGCGGCCTCGAGCCAGTCCAAGGCCAAGGTTTCAGAGGCCAGTTCCAAGTAAGTTCATTCAGGGGAATACAGTCATGAATACGCCCATCGTTGCCCCGGTTTCCGCAGCGGAAGAAAACCTGCCGCCATTGCCGCGGATCAATGTCCATGTCTTCTGCGAATCGCCAGAGACCGCGCCCGTGCTGCAGGCGGTGGCCGCCGACCGGCGCATGAGCCGCGCCCACATGGACATCTATTCCGGCGGCATTCCGGCGGCGGCGCAATATTATGCGCAGACGCCGACACCACAGCTGCTGGTGGTGGAATCCACCAAGCCGCGCGAGGCGATGATGGCCGATCTGGCCGCCCTGGCGCAGGTCTGTTCGGCCGACACCCAGGTCATCGTCATGGGCCATGTCAATGACATCATGCTCTACCGCGAACTGCTGGCGCAGGGCATCGGCGATTACATCACCGCGCCTTTCACCGCCCATCAGATCCTTGCCTCCTTCGCCGGGCTGTTCCATGGCGAGAGCGCAGCCAGCCTGGGCAAGGTCGTCACCTTCATGGGGGCCAGGGGCGGCGCCGGATCGTCCTTCCTGTCCCACAACGTGGCCTGGCTGTTGTCCAACACCTATGAAACCGGCACGGTCATCGCCGATCTGGATCTGGCCTTCGGCACCGCCGGGCTGGATTTCAACCAGGATCCGGCGCAGGGCATCTTCGAGGCGCTGTCCTCACCTGACCGTCTCGATCCGGTTTTCATCGACCGGCTTTTGACCAAGTGCTCCGAGCGCCTCTTGCTGCTGGCCTCGCCCGGCTCGGTGGATCAGGTGACCAGCATCGAGGAAAGCACCCTGGAAATCATCATCGATGTGCTGCGCTCCTCCAATCCCTACACGGTCATGGATCTGCCCTCCACCTGGGAAAACTGGATGAAAGTGGTGCTGACCCAGACCGACAAACTGGTGATTGTCGCCACCCCGGAGCTGGCCAGCCTGCGCAATACCAAGTCGCTGGCCGACAACATCAAGGCCATCCGCCCCAATGACGCCCCGCCCCTGCTGGCGCTCAATCAGGTGAACATGGGCAAGCGGCCGGAAATTCCGGCTGCCGAGTTCGCCCGCGCCGTGGGGCTGGAGATCAGCGTGACCATCCCCTTTGACGCCCAGGCCTTCGGGCAGGCGGCCACCAATGGCCAGATGCTGACCCAGGCAGCGCCGAAGTCGGAGGCCGCGCAGGCCATCGCGCGGCTCGCCGGGCTGATTTTCGGCGCGGCCCCGGAGCCTGAAGGGGCGGCAAAGGGCGTATCCTTCCTCAAACCCCTGCTGGACAAGCTGGGCAAGAAAGGGAAATAACCGATGTTCGGCAAAAGAGGTAACCCATCTGCTGGTCAGCCTTTCCCGGCCGCGCCGCAGCAGCCTGGCGGCGCGACGGGAAATGCCGCGGGCAACGCGCCGGTCATGCCGCCGGCGCCACCTGCGCCGGCCGCACCCCAGCAGCCGGCCGCAGCGCCGCAGCCTGCCGCCCCGGTGATGCCCGGAGCGGCTCCCGCTGCCGCCACGCCGGGAATGGCCGGGCAAGCCGCCGCCATGCCCGCACCGCCAGTTGCGCCCGCGCCACAGCCTGCCGCCGCGCCGGCCGCGCCACCACCGGCGCAGCCCGAGGCTCGTCCGGCCATCGGCGAGCGTTCGGAAGATTACTATACGGTCAAGTCGGAAATCTTCAATGCCCTGATCGATGCCATCGACCTGACCCAGCTGACCCAGCTGGACAACGAAAGCGCGCGCGATGAAATCCGCGACATCGTCAACGAGATCATCTCGATCAAGGACGTGGCCATGTCCATCGCCGAGCAGGAGGAGCTGCTCGAGGACATCTGCAACGACGTTCTGGGCTTCGGGCCCCTGGAGCCCTTGCTGGCGCGCGACGACATCGCCGACATCATGATCAACGGCGCCGACAAATGCTTCATCGAAGTGGACGGCAAGATGCAGAAGGCCGGCATCCGCTTTCGCGACAATGCCCAGCTGCTCAACATCTGCCAGCGCATCGTCTCGCAGGTGGGGCGCCGCGTCGATGAAGCCAGCCCGATTTGCGACGCGCGCCTGGCCGACGGCTCGCGCGTCAACGTCATCGCGCCGCCCTTGGCCATCGACGGCTGCGCCCTGACCATCCGCAAGTTCAAGAAGGACCGCCTGAAGCTGCCCGATCTGGTGAAGTTCGGCTCGATCACGCCGGAAGGGGCGGAGATCCTGGCGATCATCGGGCGGGTGCGCTGCAACGTGCTGATTTCCGGCGGCACCGGCTCGGGCAAGACCACCTTGCTCAACTGTCTGACCGGCTATATCGATTCCGATGAGCGCATCATCACCTGCGAGGACGCCGCCGAGCTGCAATTGCAGCAAGAGCACGTGGTGCGCCTGGAGACCCGCCCGCCGAACCTGGAGGGCGAGGGCGAGATCACCATGCGCGATCTGGTCAAGAACTGCCTGCGCATGCGCCCGGAGCGGATCATCGTCGGCGAGGTGCGCGGCCCGGAGGCCTTCGACCTCTTGCAGGCCATGAACACCGGCCATGACGGCTCCATGGGCACCTTGCACGCCAACAGCCCGCGCGAGGCTCTCTCGCGCCTGGAATCGATGATCACCATGGGCGGCTTCTCCCTGCCGTCGAAGACCATCCGCGAGATGATCACCGGCTCCATCGACGTCATCGTGCAGGCCGCGCGCCTGCGCGACGGCTCGCGCAAGATCACCCACATCACCGAGGTGACGGGCATGGAGGGCGATGTCATCATCACCCAGGATCTGTTCGTCTATGAAATGAAGGGCGAGGACGCCAACGGCAAGGTCATCGGCCAGCACCGCTCCACCGGCATCGCGCGGCCGGCATTCTGGGACAGGGCGCG
>JALSNA010000126.1 GCA_026987255.1 Hyphomicrobiales bacterium
AGATGTGGATACCACCTGGTCGAACATCCTGGCCGGGAAATCCGGCCTTGGCCCCATTACCCGGTTCGATGCTTCATCTCTGGCCTGCCGCATAGCCGGCGAGGTCAAGCGCGGCGAGGGAAAAGGGCAGTTCAACCCGCAAGAGTGGATGCCGGCCAAGGAGCTGCGCCGTTATGATGATTTCATCATCTACGGCCTGGCGGCGGCCACCCAGGCGCTGCGCGATGCGGACTGGTTCCCGAAGGAGCATGAAGAGCAATGCCGCACCGGGGTGCTCATCGGTTCGGGCATCGGCGGGCTGGAGCGCATCGAGCAGACCTCCATCCTGATCGAGAACCGGGGTGCGCGCCGGGTTTCGCCCTTTTTCATCCCCGGCTCGCTGATCAACCTGGCCGGCGGCCTGATTTCCATCAAGTATGGCCTGAAGGGGCCCAATTCGGCCGTCGTGACGGCCTGTTCCACCGGCGCGCACGCCATTGGCGACGCCGCCCGCCTGGTGGCCCTGGGCGATGCCGATGTCATGGTGGCGGGGGGCTGCGAATCGGCCGTGTGCCGCATCGGCATTGCCGGATTTTTGGCCTGCAAGGCGCTCTCAACAGGCTACAACGACACCCCGGGCAAGGCCTCGCGCCCCTGGGACGAGGGCCGCGACGGCTTCGTCATGGGCGAGGGCGCAGGCATCGTCGTGCTGGAGGAATACGAGCATGCCAGGGCGCGTGGCGCGAAGATCTACGGCGAGCTGATCGGCTATGGCA
Source organism: Hyphomicrobiales bacterium (assembly GCA_026987255.1). Lineage (GTDB taxonomy): Bacteria > Pseudomonadota > Alphaproteobacteria > Rhizobiales > Aestuariivirgaceae > Thermopetrobacter. The sequence goes on from JALSNA010000126.1 coordinate 756, forward strand.
TGTCGGGCGATGCCTATCACATCACCGCTCCGGCTGCCGATGGCGATGGGGCGCGCCGCTGCATGCGCGCGGCCATCGAGCGGGCCGGCATAGGGGCGCACGACATCGACTACATCAACGCCCATGGCACCTCCACGCCCTTGGGCGATGAAATCGAGCTGCGCGCCATCGAGGCCATCCTGGGCAATGAAAAGCGCAATGTCACCATGTCGTCCACCAAGTCGGCCACGGGCCACCTGCTGGGCGCGGCCGGGGCGGTGGAGGCCATTTTCTGCCTGCTGGCAATGCGCGATCAGGTGGCCCCGCCGACGCTCAACCTGGAAAATCCCTCGGTGGAGACCGAGATCGACCTTGCGCCCCTGAAACCGGTGAAGCGCGAGATCAAGGTGGCGCTGTCCAATTCCTTCGGCTTTGGCGGCACCAATGCCTCGCTGATTTTCCGCAAGGTGTAGGGGGCCTTGTCCTCATTTTGCCTTCTTGGCATGGGAGAGGATTTCACGACCTTCAAGGGGGCGCAATGACAGACAGGCGGCCCTGTCCGGACGGACAAGCAGGGCGGTCAACGAGGAAAACGGCTCCATGGGCCCTGGCAGGAAAAAAAACCTCAAGGACAATCAACCGCAGGCGCGGCCAAAGCGCCGCTCCTCCCTTTCGCGCAGTCTCTTTTCGCTGCTTCTGACCCTGGGCCTTGCCGGGATTGCCGCCGTGGTGGCCCTTGTGGCCGTCTGGTCGCAAATCTCCACATCGGGTCCCTTGCGCGAGGCGCGCGAGGTGCTCATTCCGGCGGGCGTCTCCACCCGCGCCATAGCTGCCAGACTGGAGCACGAGGGAATCGTTTCCTCCGCCCAGCTGGTGCTGGCCGCGGTTCTCATCGACCGCGCACTGGGCCGCAAGGCCTCCCTGAAGGCCGGGGAATTCGCCATTCCGGCGCGCGCTTCCATCCGCCAGGTGCTCGACATCCTGCGCTCGGGCAAGGCGATCATCCACAAGGTGACCATCCCGGAGGGGTTCTCCACCATTCAGGTCATCGAGCGGCTGCGAAAGCATCCGGATTTGCAAGGGCAGATCACGAACATCCCGCCGGAGGGATCGCTTTTGCCCGAAACCTATGTCTTCCAGCGCGGAACCACCCGTGATGAAATCCTCGCCCGGATGCAAAAGGCGCAAAAGGAGCTGCTCGATGAGCTGTGGCCCAGGCGCGCCGCGGATTTGCCGTTCAAGACCCGCAGGGAGGCCATCATCCTGGCCTCCATCGTGGAGAAGGAAACCGGGGTGGCGGCCGAGCGCCCGCGGGTGGCGGCGGTGTTCATCAACCGGCTGAAACGGCACATCCGCCTGCAATCGGATCCGACCATCATCTATGGCATCACCAAGGGCAAGCCTCTGGGGCGTCCCATACGCAAGAGCGACATTGCCGCCAGGACGCCGTGGAACACCTATCAGATGGACGGGCTGCCCAGAACACCCATCGCCAATCCGGGGCGGGCCTCCATTGCCGCGGTGCTCAATCCGGCGCAGACGGATGACATCTATTTCGTCGCCGATGGCACAGGCGGGCATGTCTTTGCCAATACCCTGGAGGCGCACAACAAGAACGTGCGCAAGTGGCGCGCCCTGAAGGCGCTGGAGAAGAACGCCTCCGATGCCAAGGCGAAAAAGACCGGCAAGACCGGGGCCAGTCGGCCTGGCAAAAAGCCGCATGGCAAAGAGCCGGGCTGAGGATGGCTCCAGCCAGGGGAGAGGGGAAAATGACATTGAAATCCATGACCGGCTTTGCGCGGGCCAGCAGCGAGGCGGAGGGGTTTTCCTGGGTCTGGGAGGTGCGCAGCGTCAACGGCAAGGGGCTGGATGTCAGGGTGCGCATGCCGCCGGGGCTGGAGGCGCTGGAGCCGGACATCCGCAAGGCGGCGGCGCGGCGTTTCAAGCGCGGCAATTTCCAGGCCAATCTGCACCTGAGCCGCGCGGCGGAAGCGGCCAGCATGAGCATCAACACTCAACTGCTTGAGTGGTATGTGGCCCAGGCGCGCAAGCTGGCGCAAACCCTGGGGGACGATGCCGCCCCGGCCGATCCGGTGCGCCTGCTTGCCATGCGCGGTGTGGTCGAGGCCACCGATCAGACCTTGCGGTTGTTTGAAGACCTTGGCCAGGACCTGCTGGCCAGCCTCGAAGAGGCGCTCGATGCGCTGGCCGCGGCGCGGGCCGAAGAAGGGGCGCGGCTGGCCGAAATCATCGAAGGGCAGATCGGGCGCATCGAGGAGCTGACGCGTCAGGCGCGGCACAACCCGGCGCGCTCGGCCGATGCCATCCGGGCGCGATTGAAGGAGCAGGTAAAGCGCCTGCTGGAGGCCGGGGAGGGGCTGGACGAAGAGCGCCTGCACCAGGAGGCGGTGCTGCTGGCCACCCGCGCCGACATCGCCGAGGAGCTCGACCGGCTGGATGCGCACGTGGCCGCCGCCCGCGCCCTGCTGGAAGAGGACGGGCCGGTGGGCCGCAAGTTCGATTTCCTCGCCCAGGAATTCAACCGCGAGGCCAATACCCTGTGCTCGAAATCCAACGACGCGGAGCTGACCCGCACCGGCCTGGAGCTGAAGGTGGTCATAGACCAGCTGCGCGAACAGCTCGCCAATGTAGAATGAGGGGCGCCATGACCGATCCATCCAATCTGGCCCGCCGGGGGCTCATGCTCATCATGTCCTCGCCATCGGGAGCGGGCAAGTCCACATTGTCGCGCAAGCTGCTGGAGCGCGAGCCGGACATGGCGATGTCGGTTTCGGTGACCACCCGCCCGCCGCGCCCCGGCGAGGTGGATGGCAAGGATTATCATTTCATTACCCCGGAGGAGTTTCGCCAATTGCGCGATTCGGGCGGCCTGCTGGAATGGGCCGAGGTGTTCGGAAACTTTTACGGCTCACCGCGCGAGCCGGTGGAAAAGGCGCTGGCGGAAGGGCGCGACGTGCTCTTCGACGTGGACTGGCAGGGCGCGCAACAGATTGCCCAGGCCATGAGCCAGGACGATCTGGTGCGGGTGTTCATCATGCCGCCCTCGGTGGAGGAGCTGCACGCAAGGCTGCGCAAGCGCGCCCAGGATCCGCAGGAGGTCATCGCCCGGCGCATGGCCCAGGCGGCCAATGAAATCTCGCACTGGCCGGAATACGACTATGTCATCATCAACGACGATCTGGACAAGGCCGACGCGGAACTGGCCGCCATCATCCGCGCCGAGCGTCTCAAGCGCCACCGGCGCACCGGCCTGCACGAATTCGTGCGCGGAATGACACGGGAAATGTGATTTGCGCGTGATGCGCAATGGGGCAAGATGGGGCGCACAAGGAGGTAGTCATGAGCAAGACCGTCTTGCGCTCCACCATCCGTTGCCCTGAATGCGGGCACGAAAAGACCGAAACCATGCCCACGGACGCCTGCCAGTGGTTTTATGAG
>JALSNA010000127.1 GCA_026987255.1 Hyphomicrobiales bacterium
CAGGGAATGGGGACAGGGCTCATCGCGGCCATGGGCGGCATAGCAGAAGCTGCCCGTCAAGGCGGCGGCATCCTCGCCGGTCTGCTCCCTGAAGGCGCGGTTGACCAGGCGGACGCGGTAATCGGGGCCGATGACGCGGATGCCATCGGGCACCGCGTCGATGAGCGATTGCAAGAAGGCGTCATGGGCGCGGATACGGGCCACCTGGTCTTGCAGCTTTTCGGCCATGGTGTTGAAATTTTGCGCCAGACGGCCCAGTTCGTCGCGGCTGGCAACCTGCGCGCGGGCGGAGAAATCGCCTTGCGCCAGGCGGGTGGAGGCCTGAGTCAGACGGGCTGCCGGGATCAGCACGGCGCGCTTGAGAAACAGCCAGGCGGCCAGCAGGGTGAGAACCATGACGAAGGCCCCGGCCCCGGCCAGGGAGGCGGCGCCGAGCAGGGCCTTGCCGCGCAAATTGTGGGCGTCGAAATCGGCGATGAGCACGCCATTGACCGGATTCTTTTCCAATGGCCCGTGGCAGGGGGTGCAGACCGGCTTGTTGAAAATGGGCTTGACAATGCGCAGGGTGGGGCCCAGCAGCTCATCCTCGAAGAGGCGCGTATAGGGGCGTTTTGGCGGCCATGTGCCGGCGCAGCCTGCGCCGCACTGGGCCAGTTCATGGCGCACGATGGGTTTTTTCAGCAAGCCGCCGCGCGAGGCGAAGCGTATCTTGCCCTCCGGGTTGGCCAGCATGACCCGGTGCACCTGCGGCTGACGGCCCAGGCGGCGGATGATCTCGCGCAGACCGGGCAGGTCGCGCTTGACCATGGCGTTTTCCAGCGAGGCCTGAAAGAGCAAGGACAGCTGGGTGGTGGCGAAGGCGCGCTCCTGGGCCAGCTGGCTCCTGTAAAGCCACAGGAAGCCGGAGAGGAAAATCACCGAGGTGACGGCGAAAAGCGCAGCCAGCGTGGCCAGCAGCCGCGCGCCGAGACTGGATGCCAGCCTGTCCTTCATTCGCCCGATCATTGCTCAACCCCGGATTTCCAGCCCTGACAAAATAGCATGCATGACCTTTGGATGCCCGGAGAATCTGCAAAATCTTCTCAGACGGCCGGGCCCATGCCGGGGACATAGGGCTGTTCGGTCTCCTCCGCGGCAGGCTGGATGCTCTTCTTCGCCCTGGCCTTGTCCTCCTCCGTGGGCGGGGCGATGCCGGTCAGCCGCTCCAGGGTGGTGCGGAAGGCCATCACCCAGGCGCGGGTGAACATGGCCAGCCCGGCATAGAAGGGCGTGTCGCACTTGGCGGCGGCGGCGGCGGCAAAATCATCCAGCCACAGCAGCAGGTGGGCATCGAGAAAACGCGCCGCATCCTCAAGGCTGAAGACGAAGGCGCCGTCCTCATCGCGCAGCATCAGGGCATGGGCGAGAAAGGCCAATTGCAGGGCGATGTGATCGTCCGGCATCTTGCGCCAGTCGGTGGCGGCGGCGCCGAAGCGTTCATACCACTTGCGCACCTCCAGCATGGGCTCCTGGCGATCCAGGCTATCCTCGGTGAGCCAGACGGATTCGGTCGGGGCGACGCGGTGCTGATAGGTCAGATAGGTGGCGGCGTAATCGGCCGCCAGAACATCCAGCAGGCGGGCCTCGCCGGGCTCATCGAGCACCTTCCAGCCGCGGTCGATGACGCTGAGAGCCTGGCGGGCCTCATCGCTTTCGGGCAGCAGGGCGATGAACTGCGCAAAGGAGGTATCGCGCAGCTCCTTGAGACTTTCGGCATCAAGCTCGGCGCCGTGCAGGCGCGAAAGGAGGACGAGATCGCCCTGTGCGCTTTGGCGCAAGGCGACCTCATCCCCGGCGGTCAGCCGCACGGGGGCACATGCGGCTGTTTCCCTTGCCTTTTCCTCACTCACCTACTTCACCTTGCCTTTCGAATGGGCCACGAAGCGGATGGACGGATTGGTCAGCTCCGGGTTGGCCATGTGCTTGACCTGACGGACGATGTTGGCCTTGTCAAAGTCCGAATAGGCCTTGGTGTCGTAGGCGCCCTTGTCGATCTGGTCAATGGGGCCGATGTCGAGCACGCGCATCATGCAGGCCATGACGCAATAGGGCAGCCGCCCGGCCTCCTGCTCGTCGATGCACATGTTGCACTTGGAGACGATATTGAGCTCCGGAATGAACTGCGGCGCGCCATAGGGGCAGGCGGCCTCGCACTTGCGGCAGCCGATGCACAGGGTGGAATCGATGTCCACCACGCCGTTGTCCTCGCGCTTCCAGATGGCCCCCGTGGGGCAGCTGGGCAGGCAGGCGGGCTCGGCGCAATGGTTGCACGACATGTTCACCTTGTAGGCATAGACCTCCGGGTAGGTGCCGCCCTCGATGTATTGCACGCGGCGGAAGCGCGGCCCGGCGGGCAGGCCGTTCTTGTCCTTGCAGGCCATTTCGCAAGCGCGGCAGCCGATGCAGTCCACGTTGTTGTGGATGAAGCCCATCTGCACCTTGGGCTTCACCGGGTTGTAGATGGCGCGCACCTTTCTCTTCAGCGCCGCCTTGACCTGTTCCTTGTCGAGTTTCTTGGCCATGTCTGTTGATCCTCGTTCGTTCAATCAGGTTGCGGCTATCAGTCGTCGCGCCGGAAGATGTAGGAGCGGGCGGTGGCCAGCCTGTCCCAGCCGGGCTTGTGCTCAAGATCGCTCTTCTTGATGTTGCACAGCACCGTGTTGTAGGCGAAGGCGCCAGCCGGCGAGGGATTGTCCCTGGTCAGGAAGTCCGGATTGCCGGCGCGGTCCACGCCGTTTTCGTCCGGATCCATCCACACGCCTTCGTGCACCACCACGACGCCGGGATGCACCCTCTCGGTGACATAGGCGGGGACGACGATCTTGCCGCGGTCGTTGTAGACCTCGACGATATCGCCGGTCTTGATGCCCAGCCTCTTGGCATCGGAGGCATTGATGGTGACCTCCTGCTCATAGGTCTCGCGCAACCAGGGGATGTTGTTGAAGATGGTATGGGTGCGCCAGCGCGGATGGGGCGAAACCATGTGGAAGGGGAACTTCTTGGTCTTTTCCTTGTGCCCCAGCCACTCCCACGGCTCGATCCACTTGGGGATGTTGGGGATGTGGTAGCCGTAGGCGGTTTTCGTCCAGTCGGAATATTGCGACAGGGTGGTGGAGAGGATTTCGATCTTGCCCGAAGGCGTCTGGAAGGGAATGCCCTTCTCGATCTGGTCCTGGAAGGCCACCAGCGGACGCGGCAACTTGAACTTGTAGACGCCGCGCTGCTTGAACTCCTCCCAACTCATCTCCACGCCCATGTGGTGCATGACGCGGTTGTGCCAGAACTCGCGCAGGTAGGCCTCGTCCACATCGTCGTTGTAGTTGAAGTAGTTGCGGTTGGCCTTGGGGTTGTAGCGCTCACCAAAGCCCAGCCGGTAGGCCAGCTCGGTGAAGATCTGGAAATCGGTCTTCGATTCGCCCATGGGCTCGATGACCTTGGGCCGGTGGATGTAGTAATGGCCCTTGTACCACGGCAGGGCGATGTCGTGGCGCTCGAAGTGGGTGGCCACGGGCAGCAGCACATCGGCATAAAGGCCGGTGGGGGTGATGGTGCTGTCCATGCACACGGTCAGTTCGAGCTTCTCGATGGCCTTGATTTCCTTGTTGATATTGGTGAGCTGGTTGAACCAGTCCGAACCCTGCCAGAAGATGCCCTTGATGTTGGGGATCACACCATCGAGATTGTCGCCGCGCGGCCACAGGCCCACTTCCTCGCGTTTCACGTTCGGGTAGTTGAGCACCAGATGGGCCCAGCGGTCGGACTTGATGGCGCCATACCAGACATTGGCGTATTCATCATAGGGATAGGCGGTGCCCTCGATATGGAAGCCGTGGCCGACGCCCTCGGCACTGCCACCGAGCTTGCCGATGTTGCCGGTCATGGCCTGCACGGCGGCGGCCATGCGGTTGTATTGCTCGCCATAGGCATTGCGCCCAGGCGCCCAGGAGGCCTTCAGCGCCGCCGGCTTTGTGGTGGCATACATGTGGGCCAGCTTCTTGATGTCCTTGGCGGGCACGCCGCAGATTTCGGAGGCCCATTCGGGGGTCTTGGGCGTGCCGTCCTTGACGCCCATGATATAGTCCTTGAAGCTCTCCTGGCCCTTGGCCCACTTGGGCATTGTGCCTTCATCCATGCCCTGGACGAACTTGTTGA
>JALSNA010000128.1 GCA_026987255.1 Hyphomicrobiales bacterium
GCTGACTTGGGGCGGCCCGGCGTCAGCAGGACATCATTTTTGGCCCCAAGTAAATTGCAAGGTTCTGACAAAAAATCTGTCAGAACCTTGCAATTCACGGATTGTCAGAATGCCAGAAAATGCTGTGTATTCAATCTGTTGTGAATACTTCACATGCGACTTGGCAGGGGTGAAGGAGGGGCGCGCAAGGGTTTTTTTCAAGACCCCTGGCGTCAGGCCTGCTCGAAGCCGCGCTTGAGCTCCAGATCGGTGATCTGGCGGTCATAGACGGACTGCTCCCAGCGGGCGGCGTGCAGATAGTGCTCGATGACCTTGCTGCCGAAGGCGGCGCGCAACATGGTGGAGCCATCGAGGGCATCGATGGCGTCGCGCAGGGTGCGCGGAATGTCCTGCAGCTGGTCATCGGCATAGGCATCGCCGGTGAAGGGCTCGGGCAGCTCCATCTTCCTTTCGATGCCGTCGATGCCGGCGGCGATCTGGGCGGCAAAGGCCAGATAGGGGTTCAGATCGGCGCCGCCAATGCGGTTCTCGATGCGGATGGCCCTGGAGTTTTCGCCCACCAGGCGCAGACCGGCGGTGCGGTTGTCGATGCTCCAGCAGATGCGGGTGGGGGCGAAGGTGGACGCCTGGAAGCGCTTGTAGGAATTGATCTGGGGCGCAAGGAACAAGGTCAGCTCGCGCGCATGGGCCAAAAGGCCGGCCACGTAATGGCGCATCAGTTCGCTCATGCCGTGGGGGCCATCGGGATCGAAGAACAGGTTGCGCCGCCGCTCGCGATCCCACAGGGACTGGTGCACATGGCAGGACGAGCCGGCCAGGTCATAGTTCCATTTGGCCATGAAGGTGACCGACTGGCCGGCCTTCCAGGCGATTTCCTTGATGGCGTTCTTCATGATGACGTGGCGGTCGGCCATGACCAGGGCGGGGGCATAGCGCACGTTGACCTCCTCCTGCCCCGGCCCCCATTCGCCCTTGGAGTTTTCCACCGGAATGCCGGCCCTGTGCAGATTGTTGCGGATGGCGCGCAGGACCTTCTCCTCCTTGGTGGTCTGCAGGATGTGATAATCCTCGATGTAATAGCCGCTGGTCCTGAGATTGCGGTAGCCCTTGGCGTGGGCCTTCTTCAGGCTGTCCTCGAAGAGATAGAACTCCAGCTCCGAGGCCATCATGGCGGAAAAGCCCATGTCCGCCAGGCGGGCGAGCTGGGCTTTCAGCATGGCGCGGGGGGAATGGGCAACCGGCTCATGGGTGTGTTCGTCGAGCACGTCGCACATGACCATGGCGGTGCCCTTCAGCCAGGGCACGCGGCGCAAGGTGGCCAGATCGGGCTTGAGGGCGAAATCGCCATATCCGGCGCTCCAGTTGGCGGCGTCATAGCCCGGCACCGGCTCCATCTCCATGTCCGCGGCGAGCAGGTAATTGCACGCATGGGTGCCCTCTTCGGCGGTGTCGAGAAAGAACTCGGCGCGGAAGCGCTTGCCGATGAGGCGGCCCTGCATGTCGGCCATGCAGACCAGCACCGTGTCGATCTTGCCCTGTTTCACCAGCTTTTTCAGCTTCTCCAGGCTCAGCATGCCGCTCATGATCCCGTTTCCCTTCCGAGGTGAATGTCCGGGCCGCCCCGGCATGCGTGCGCCGGGGCGGCGGTCTTGTGCATTGATGGCGCAAAAGCCCTAGTAGCGGTAGGGCGGGCCGGCCTTGCGCATCACATCGTTGTATTCACGGATGATCTTGACCACCTTGGCGCGGCGCGGCGATGTCTTGGCCACGTCGTCCCAGAACTTCTGGGCGGCGTCCTCCACCGTCTTCCATTCCTCCGAGGGGATGGTGGTCAGCTCCAGCTTGCCGCCGGTGACGCGGTAATGGGCCTCACCCCACCAGTACCAGTAGAGGCGGTGATAATGGGAGCTGTCCATGCAGACATTGAACAGGGTCTTGAGATGCTCCGGCAGCTCCTTCCAGCGTTCGGAATTGGCGAAGTAGGAGCCGATCCAGGCGCCGGAAATGTTGTTGGTGAGGTAATACTTGGTCACGTCCGCCCAGCCGACGGTGTAATCCTCGGTGATGCCGGACCAGGTGATGCCGTCCAGCTCGCCGGTCTGCAGGGCCACCTCCACGTCTTCCCACGGCAGGGTGACGGGCACGACGCCGAACTGCTTGAGGAACTTGCCGGCGGTGGGGAAGGTGAAGATGCGCAGGCCCTTGAGATCCTTCAGGGAGCGGATGGGCTTCTTGGTGGCGAAGTTGCACGGGTCCCACGCGCCCGCGCCCAGCCAGGTCACGCCTTCCACCTCGCCATAGGCCTCCTCCCAGATCTTGCGCAGGCCGTATTGCTCGAACAGGGTCGGCACATCGAGCGAATAGCGCAAGGCGAGCGGGAAATAGCCGCCGAAGATGGAAACATCCACCGGGGCGTTGATGGAATCGTCATCGGACTGCACCGCGTCGATGGTGCCGCGCTGCATGGCGCGGAACAGCTCGTTGGTGGGCACCAGCTGGTCGGAGGTATAAAGCTCGATGACCATTTCGCCATTGGCGATCTTGTTGAACTTGTCGATGGACGGCTTGATGACGTTCTCCGCCAGGGCCGGGCCGGCATAGGTCTGCAAGCGCCACTTGATGGGCCGTCCGGCGGCATGCACGGCCGGGGCGGCAAGAGCGCCGGTGCCGGCGGCGGCGGCGGCAAGGCCTGTCTTTTTCAGGAACTCGCGCCGGGCGGTGTCGAGTTTGCGTGTCATGTCTTTTCTCCCTTTCTCGTTGATGATGTCTTTTCTTGCTCCCCCGTCTTGGCGCGGAGGTTTTTCGCTCTGGCGGGCCGGTGGTTTCCGGCCTCATCTTGCATGTTCATCTTGCATAGTAGAGCCTTGGCAGCCACAGGGCTATGTCCGGATAGAGGATCACCAGCGCCAGCCCCAGGATCATGATGGCCACGAAGGGGATGATGGAGCGGTAGATGTCATGCAGGGTGATCTCCGGCGGGGCCATGGCGCGCATCAGGAACAGGTTGTAGCCGAAAGGCGGCGTCATGTAGGCGATCTGGCAGGTGATCGTATAGAGCACGCCATACCAGACCAGATCGAAGCCCAGATGGCGCACCAGGGGCACATAGAGAGGCGCGACGATGATCAGCATGGCGGTGTCATCGAGGAACATGCCCATGATGATGTAGCTCAGCTGCATCATGATGAGGATTTCCCACCTGCCCAGACCGAGGCTCTGGGTGAAGAAGGATTCGATGGATTTCACCGCCCCCAGTCCGTCGAAGACCGCGCCGAAGGCCAGGGCGGCGAGGATGATCCACATGAACATGGCGGTGATGGCCAGGGTCTTTTTCATCACCGCGTGCATGACCTTGCCATTGAGGCGGCCCTTGACGGCCGCGGCGATCATGGAGGCCACCGCGCCCACGGCGGAGCTTTCCACCAGCGAGGTCACACCCATGAGGAACAGGCCGGTCATGGAAAAGAAGATGAACAGCGGCAAGAGCCCGGCGCGCAGCAGCTTGATCTTTTCCGCCAAAGGCATGTCGCGTTCTTCCCTGGGCAGGGCCGGGCCCAGGCTGGGGTTCTTCCAGCAGCGGATGGCGATGTAGATGATGAACAGGGCGGCCATCATCAGGCCGGGGAAGACGCCGGCCAGCCACAGCTTGCCCACCGGCACGCGGGCGATCATGCCATAGAGCACCAGCACCACCGAGGGCGGAACCAGAATGCCCAGGGAGCTGCCGGCCTGGATGACACCGGTGATCATGACCTTGTCATAGCCGCGCCGGAGCATCTCCGGCAGGGCGATGGTGGCGCCGATGGCCATGCCGGCCACGGAGAGGCCGTTCATGGCCGAAATGGCGACCATCAGGCCGATGGTGCCTATGGCCAGGCCGCCGCGCACCGGGCCGGACCAGACATGGAACATGCGGTAGAGATCGTCGGCGATCTTCGATTCGGAGAGCATGTAGCCCATGAAGATGAACATCGGCAGGGTGAGCAGCGGATACCATTTCATCAGCTTCATGGCGGCGGAGAAGCCAAGCTCGGCGCCGCCATTGCCCCACAGGAACAAGGAGGCGGTCACGGCCACGAAGCCGATGGCGGCAAAGACCCTCTGGCCGGTGAGCAGAAGGCCCATCATGCCCAGGAACATGGTCAGGGCGATCATCTCATAGCTCATGTCAGGTCCTCCGCTTCATAATCGTCGCCAAGCTGCTCGCCGCGGGCGCGGGCGACATCCTTGAAGAAGACGGCGAAGGCCTGAAGGATCATGAGCACGATGCCGATGATCATGATGATCTTGATGGGGGCCATGTAGGGGGCCCAGGAGGAATAGCTGCGCTCGGAATACTTCAGCGCATAGGCGGTGCTGGAGACCGCCCCGTAAAGGAGGGCGAAAAGATAGGCGATGAGAAAGAAATCGGTGACCGAATCCACCCTGGCGCGGGTTGTCTCGCTCCAGCGCGAATAGAGCAGATCCATGCGCACGTGGGCCTTCAGCTGCATGGAATATCCGCCGGCCAGCATGTAATAGGCGACCATGACGAACTGGGCCATTTCCAGCGTCCACAGGGAGGGGATGTGCAGCTGCTTGGAAACGGATGACCAGAACAGGATGCCCAGCATGACGAAAATCAGATACATGCTGAACCTGCCGACGATGCGGTTGATTGCATCGACATATTTGACATAGGCTCTTATGGCCCTTGGCATATCGTCCCTCCCTGGTTCCTTTCAGCCTGTTTCCGGCGTTGTTTCCTGCACACTTTTTTGCACCGATCGGTGCAGGATATCCGCCCAGTGTGACAGGTTTGTTTCGGAGCGCAGCAGATCGTTGCGTATCTCGATCATGGCGTGCCGCAGGCCGCGCCCGGCTCCATGGCGGCGCAAGGTGTGGGTCACGCCATCGGAGGCGGCGTAAGGTTCGTTGATGCGGCAGATGATGCCCTCATGGGCGGCGATCTGTTGCGCCAGGCGCCGGGCAAAGGGGTTTTCGCCATCGAAAATGATCCCGGCATGCAGATCGCGCCTTGGGCCGGAGCGCATGCGGGGCGTGAAGCTGTGAATGGTGATCAGGGCGGTGCCGGGGCCGCGGCGGCCGAGAATCTCGTCCAGGGCGGCGTGAAACGGCTCGTAGAGGCCCTCGCGGCGCTGGCGGCGGCAGGTGGCATCGAGACGTTCATTGCCGGTGACGATGCGCCCATCGGCGCGGGCGGGAATGCAGTCCGGCGCATCGGGAGCGCGGTTGCAGTCATAGAGCAGGCGCGAATAGCCGGCCAGAACGGCCGGGGCGTCCAGTTTCGCGCTCAATTTCTCCGTCAGGGCGGCAGCGCCAATGTCCCAGGCGATGTGATCGGCGAGATCGGCGGGATCAAGGCCAAGGCCGCGCAGGGATGGGGGAACGAGATTGCTGGCATGCTCGCAGGCGAGCACAAAGGGCCCCTCCCCGGACGGATTCAGAATCCGCACGGGATCGGGGAACAGCGTATCTGCCGGAGCATGTTGCGCGACCTGCTCCGTCTTGCCTCCCTGGACCCGGTTCATGGCGTTCCTCCCCTTTGCGAAAAGGGGTTGTTCTGATCATTGACCCGATGCTTGCAAATGGCCGGGGCAGTGTCAAACCCCTACGGAACGGCATGAGACGAAAGTCTCAATTTCAGGGCATCAACAGGGCGCGCGGGTGGCTTCGGCGAGCTCGTCGAACAGGGATACGGCCAGGGTCAGACGGGGCAGGTCGAACTCGCCGATTGCTCCCATGCCCTCCAGGGTTTTCAGGGTGCGCGCCAGCTGTCCTGCATGGGCCTTTTTCCACGCTTCCAGCCCGGACTGTCCCGGGCCGAGGCGGGCCATGCCGGAGGCCAGCTGGCGGTGAGCTGCCGAGAGGCGCTCCATGAGGCGGTCCTTGGCCATGCGCTCGTAATGGGAGGAGACGCGCAGCCGGCGCGCCGCCATCATCACCGGGGAGATGCGCAGAACCTGTCCGGACAGGAAATAGATGCGCGCGGCATCCTCCAGATCCGCCCCGGTCTGGCGGGCGATGGCGATCATGTCCAGGCCACGCAGCAGATAGGGCAGCCGGGCCAGATGGCGGGCCAGGGCTTCCGGCGCGCCTTGCGCGGCCAGCTGCTCGCGGCGCAGCCGCAGGCGCTTGCGCACATGGGGCGTGACCACATCGCGCAACCGGGCCTGCAATGCGTGCAGGGCCTCGGCATAGCGGCGCGCCTTGGCGGCCAGATCCTCCATGGCCGGATCGTTGCGCAAAAACCAGATGGTGGCGGCGCGCTGCACGCGCTGCTTGAGCAGATAGAAGGACAACTGGTTTCTTGCATCCACGCGGCCATCCAGGCGGTCCAGGGAGGCGCTCAGCCGCGGCATGCCGAAGGCCTCCGAGGCGAGGGTGAAGGCGGCGGCGATTTCGGCCACGCCGCGGCCGGTTTCCTCCATCATGCGGGTGACGAAGGCGGGGCCGCCGAAATTGATCATGGCGTTGCCCAGCCGGTTGGCGATGATTTCGCGGCGCAGGCGGTGGCCATCGATAAAGGGGGCGAATTCCTTGCGCATGAGCGGCGGGAAATAATTCATCAGCAGGTCATGATAAAAGTCCTCATCCACCGCGCCCGAATCCAGCAGATCGTCGAACAAAACGATCTTGGCATAGGACATGAGCACCGCCAGCTCCGGGCGGGTCAGGGGGTGGTTCCTGGCGCTGCGCGCCTTGAGGTCCGAATCGGAGGGCAGATCCTCCAGGGCGCGATCGAGAACGCCGCGCGATTCCAGGGCGCGCATGAGGCGGATCATGTCGCCGGTCTCGGCGCTAGCGCGCGCCTCGGCCAGGGACAGGCACAGGGTTTGCAGGTAGTTGTTGCGCAACACCAGGGCGGCCACGTCCCCTTCCATGGCGTGCAGGCTTTCATCGCGCTGCCGGCGGGTCAGCACCCCGGCCTTTTGCGCCGCTCCCAGGGCGATCTTCATGTTCACCTCCATGTCGGAGGTGTTCACCCCGGCGGAATTGTCGATGGCGTCGGTGTTGATGCGCCCGCCGTTGAGGGCATATTCGATGCGCGCCTTCTGGGTCAGGCCCAGGTTGGCTCCCTCGCCGACGACCTTGACGCGCAGTTGCGGCGCGGTGATGCGCACCGCGTCGTTGGCGGTATCGCCCACGTCCTGATCCCGCTCGGAGGTGGCGCGCACATAGGTGCCTATGCCGCCCAGCCACAAAAGCCCGGCCCGGCAGCGCAAGATGGCGCGGATGAGCTCGTTGGGGGCAAGGCTTGCCTCCTCGACATCGAGAAGCTGGCGCATCTCGCCGCTCAGGGAGATGGACTTGGCGCGGCGCGAGAAGACGCCGCCGCCCTTGGAAATCTTCTTGCGGTTGTAATCCTGCCAGCTGGAGCCTGGCAGATTGAACAGCCTTTTGCGCTCCCTGTAGGCCTCGGCGGGGTCGGGATCGGGGTCGATGAAGATGTCGCGATGATCGAAGGCGGCCACCAGCTTGAGCCTTTTCGACAGCAGCATGCCGTTGCCGAAGACATCGCCGGACATGTCGCCCACGCCGATGACGGTGACCGGCTCCTTCTGTATGTCCACGCCCATTTCGCGGAAATGGCGCTTGACCGCCTCCCAGGCGCCGCGCGCGGTGATGCCCATCTTCTTGTGGTCGTAACCGGCCGAGCCGCCGGAGGCGAAGGCGTCATCGAGCCAGAAGCCATGCTGGCGGGCGATCTCGTTGGCCATGTCGGAGAAGGCCGCGGTGCCCTTGTCGGCGGCGACCACCAGATAGGGATCGCCGCCATCGAGGCGCACCACGCGGGCAGGGGGGACGATGGCGTCGGCCTCGATGTTGTCGGTGATGTCCAGCAAGGTGGAGATGAAGCGCCTGTAGGCGCGTTTTCCGGCCTGCAGGAAGGCCTCGCGGCCGCCTTGCGCGGGCGGCTTGCGGAGGATGAAGCCGCCCTTTGCGCCCACCGGCACGATGACCGCGTTCTTGACGTTCTGGGCCTTGACCAGCCCGAGGATTTCGGTGCGGAAATCCTGCGGGCGGTCCGACCAGCGGATGCCGCCGCGGGCGATGGGCCCGCCGCGCAGGTGCACGCCCTCGACGTCCGGGGCATGGACGAAGATTTCCATCCATGGCCGGGGGCGGGGCAGAACATCCACCTCGCCGCTGGCGATCTTGAAGGCCAGGGGGGCAGGCGCGCCTTCCGGCATGCGGCCTTGCCAAAAGTTGGTGCGGCGCATGGCCATGAGGGCTTCCAGATACATGCGGATGATGCGGTCCTCGTCCAGCGACTGCACCTGGCCCAGGGCCCCGATGATCCTGCCGCGCATGGCCGTGGCCTTCTTGCGGCGCGCGGCGGCTCCGGAGCGGCCGGGGCCAAAGAGGGTCTCGAATATCTCCACCATTTGGCGCGCCAGATCCGGATGGCGGCCCAGGGTGGCGGCCACATAGGGCAGCGAATAGGGCATGGCTCCCTGGTGCAGCCAGCGGGCGATGGCGCGCAGGACGCAGACCTCGCGCCAGTCCAGGCCGCTCTTGATGATCAGGGCATTGAAGGCATCGTCATCGGCATGGCCGTTCCACACCGCCAGGAAGCCCTCCTGCAGCTTCGGCCCCAGCTGCTCCAGGTCCAGGGTCCTGCCGCTTTCGGCCCTGAGCACCATCTCGTGGATGAAGATTTCGCGCGCCTCGTCGTGCGCGCCGCGGCACAGGGTGAAGGTGCGCTCCTCGATGGCCGACAGCCCGGCATGGGCGAGAATGGGCACGCGCACCGACAGCGGCACCGGATCGTCAAAGTGAAAGAGCTTCAGGCGCAGCACATCGCCGGCATCGGCGGGGGTGCGGAAAAACACCGCCGCCACGCCGTTGCCCTCCTCCAGGCTCTCGACGATCTCCAGATCGTCGAGGGCGGCGGCGGGCGGATAGGCCTCCTTGTAGGCCTGCGAGAAGGCGCCGCGATAAAGCGATGCAATGCGCGCTGCCCTTTGCCCGCCCATCGTATCGCGCACCTGCTCGATCATGCGATCCTCCCAGGAGCGCACCGCCTCGCTCACCCTGGCCTCGATGGCGGCGGCGTCGAGATCCGCGGGCAAGCGGTTGCCATTGAGCAGCTCGAGGCGGAAATGCACCCTGACCAGAACGCCGGGGGCGAAGCTGGTGTCGAAATTGACCACTTTCGCGCCCAGGGCGGTTTCCAGAATATCGCTGACGGTGCGGCGGATGCGGGTGTTGAAGCGGTCGCGGGGGATGAAGGCAAAGGCGGAGACGAAGCGCGCCGCGCAGCCGCGCCAGATGAAGATACGCGGGCGCGGGCGCTCCTCCAGCCGCAGGATGCCCATGGCGACATCCAGCAGGGTTTCGACATCGAGCTCGAAGAGTTCATCACGCGGGAAGGTTTCCAGGATGTTGAGCAGCGCCTTGCCCATGTGGTTGGCCGGATCGAGCCCGGAGCGGCGCAGGGCGCGGGCGATCTTGCGGCGCACCAGCGGGATGTCGCGCGCCGCGCGCACATAGGCGGAGGAAGCGAACAGGCCCAGAAGGTGCGTCTCGCCGGCAATCCGGCCCTTGTCATCGAAGCGGCGGATGATGATCAGATCCATGGGCACGCGCCGGTGCACCTGCGAGATGCGCGCCGACTTGGTGATCAGCACCGGCATTTCGCCGCCGCCGGGCAGGCAGGTGATGGTTTCACCGGCGGCATCATCCCCCTTTTCCTTGCGCAGGATGCCGAAGCCGCCATCGAGCGGCCTGCGGCCGCCGGGGGCCTTGCCGTCAAGGGCATATTCGCGCAGGCCGAGGAAGACGAAGTTGCCATCGTCCAGCCATTGCAGGAAGGCGAGGATCTCGGTCAGCTCATCCACCGGCAGCGGCGGCGGCATGGTCTGGTAGCGGTCAATGATGGCCTGGAGGCGCTCGCGCATGGGCTGCCAGTCGAGCACGGCGGCGCGCACCTGCTCGTGGATGCAACGGATGCCATGCTCCAGCTGCTCGCGGCGCTGCGCATCGAGCCTTTCGGTATGCAGGTGGATGAGGCTCTCCTGGCGGATGTCGTCGCGCTCGCTGGCGCGCCGCTCGATGGCCAGCAGGTTGCCTTGCGCATCGCGGCGCACGGCGAGCACCGGATGCAGAAGCAGGCGGATTTCCAGCCCCTGGGCGGCCAGAAAGCCGAGCAGCGAATCCACCAGGAAGGGCATGTTGTCGTTGAGCGACTGGGTGACGGTGATGCCGCTCAAGGCCTTCGAGCCATTTTGCGGGCTGGTGATGCGGATGCTGGCGCGCCCCGGCGTGCGGCGGCGGATGAACTCATGGGCATCGCGGGCGAGCCATTCCAGATCGTCGAGGCTCAGCGCGGCCAGGTCATCGGGCTGGGCATTGGCGAAAAGCGCGCTGGCGAGATTGAGCAGGGTCTGCTCCGCCCCGGCCTTCTTCAGGCGCCTGAGAAGGGAGTCCAGGCGCGAATGCATCCTTGATCTGGGCATGGCGGCAACGTCCGGTGATGTGAGGGGAGGATATGTGCGATCGGGTCACGCATGAACGCCTGATCCTTCAAGGGCGCGCGAGCGGCGCGCCGGTTGGCAGGGGAACCATGACACAAAATGCCGCATCCGGCCAGACACAAAAAAGGCTCCGCTGAACACGGAGCCTTGATGAAAAGGTCTTAATGGTGGAGCCAGGCGGAATCGAACCGCCGACCTCTTGAATGCCATTCAAGCGCTCTCCCAACTGAGCTATGGCCCCATCCAATATGTGTCCGGCGCGCCGGGCCACCGCCCCGCTTGCCGTCCGGGCCTTTAGATAGGGCCAAAGCGCGCCGATGGCAAGAGGGGAAAAACCAAAAAAGACGAAAAACCCTGGCCGTGGGCAGGCCGGCTGCGCTCAGGCGGCCCACAGGCGCCTGACGGGGGCCAGCAGATTGCGCAGATCCTGCAAGATTCCCAAGGTGGCGGGCACCAGCAGCAGCACCAGCACCGTGGCCCCGGCCAGGCCGAAGACGATGGTGATGGCCATGGGCAGGAGGAACTGTGCCTGGAGGGATTTTTCGAACATCAAGGGGGTCAGCCCGCCGATGGTGGTCAGGGAGGTCAGGAGCACGGCGCGCAGCCGGTCGCAGGATGCGCCTATGGCGGCGCTGCGCATGTCCTCGCCGCTTTCCTCGCGCTCGGTGACGCGCGCCACCAGGATGATGGAATCGTTGACCAGGATGCCCGACAGCCCGAGCAGGCCGATCATGCTCAAGATGGTGAGCGAAAAGCCCATGACCCAATGGCCCAGGATGGCCCCGATGGCTCCGAAGGGAATGATGAGCATGACCACGAGAGGCCTGGCGTAGCTGCCGAAGACCCAGGCCAGAATGATGTAGATGAGCGCCAGGGCCACCAGTGCGCCGGTCTTCAGATCGTCCAGGGACTTGCGCTGCTCCTCGGCGCCGCCGGCCATCTTGCCGGTTATGCCATATTTGCTGAATATGGCGTCCAAACCGGCGCCGGCGAGGGCCTTTTGCACCTCGGTGATGGAGGTGGTCTCGTTGTCGATATCGGCGGTGACGCTCATCGCCGCCTTGCCGTCACGGCGGTAGATGACGGAAAATCCGGGTCTTTCGGGCAGATCGGCGATATCCGCCAGGGGCAGCCAGACGCCGGTGGCGGAGCGCACGTAAATGTTGCGCAAGGCGGCCATGCCGGACACGTCCCCGGCGCGGCGCACCCGCACGGAGACCTCCTCCAGATCGCGGGCGAACTTGCGCGCCACCACGCCGCGCAGGGCGGCGCGCACCTGGGCGGTCACGGTGGCGGCATCGAAGCCCAGGGCCTTGCCGCGCGGGGTGATGCTGATGCGCACATCGCGCTTGCCATAGGGCAGATCGTCGGTGATGCCGGAGACGCCGGGAATGCGCGCCAGCAGGGCGGAAACCTCTCCGGCGGCCTTCTTGAGCACATAAGGATCTTCACCCTTCAGCTCGATTTCCAGATCGCTGGGCGCGGAGGCCATGTGGCGGCGGCCAAAGGAGATGCGCTCTATGCCGGGGATTTGCGGCATGGCCTTGCGCCAGGCGCGCAGGATGGCGCTGGTGCGCGTCTTGCGCTGCTCGGAGCTGGTCAGCTGCACATTGAGCTGGGCCAGGTGATCGCCGGTGGAATAGCCCATCTTGCCCACAGTGGCGAAAGTGACGACGACGAATTTCTCGCCTTTTTCCCGCTCCACCTTGCGCAGGGCCTGCTCGACGCGCGCCACCGCCTTGAGGGTCTCGCGTTCCGGCGTGCCCGCCGCCATGACGATGTTGGCGCTCATGTGCTCGGCCTCCGGCGAGGGGAAGAAATTGAAGCGGATGCGCCCGCTCATGGGCAGGGCCACCGCCAGGGCCAGGGCGGCGATCATGATGGCCCAGGTGACATAGCGCCAATCATAGGCAAAGGTGGCGATGGGCCGGAATATCCGCTGCCGGAAGGTGGCGAAGGCGGCATCGAACCACAGCCGGAAGCGCCCCGGCGGGCGGGCATGGCGCAGGGCGTGGCGCAGATGGGCGGGCAGCACAAGGAAGCATTCGGCCAGGGATGCCAGGAGCACCGATATGACCACCAGCGGCAGGGCGATGATGATGGACCCCACCCTGCCGCCGAAGAAAAACAGCGGCAGGAAGGCGGCGATGGTGGTCATGGTGGCGGCCGAGACCGGCGCCAGCATGCGCAAGGCCCCCTGGGTGGCGGCCCTGTCCGGCGGATAGCCATGGGCGCGCAAGGTGGCGGTGTGTTCGCCGACGACAATGGCGTCATCGACGATGATGCCGAGGGTGAGAATGAGGGCAAAGAGCGAGACCATGTTGATGCTCTGTCCCGACAGCCACATGATGGCCATGGCGGTCATCATGGAGACGGGAATGCCCGCCGCCACCCAGAAGGCAATGCGGCCATTGAGGAAGATGAAGAGGATGACCAGGACCACCGCCAGCCCCTGCAGGCCATTGTTGATGAGCAGCTGGATGCGGCCCTTCAGGTAATTGGCGCGCACATCGAAGGGGGTGATTTGCAGATCATCGGGCAAGGTGGGGCGGATGCGGGCGATGTAATCGTTGAAGATGGCCGCCGTCTTGAGGGTATCGGCGGCCGGAGTGCGCCAGATGTCGAGGCGGATGGCCGCCCTGCCCCGGGCATAACCACGCTCCTGATCGGGATCGAAACCTTCGGTGATGCGGGCGGCATTGGCAAGACGCACCTGCTCGCCACCGGGCGCGGCGCGGATGACGATGCGTCCGATGTCGCGGGGCGAACGCTCGCGGCCTGCGCCATGAACGCTCTTGTCGAGGATGCCGGTGAGCGTTCCGGCCGGCGTGTCGCGGGTTTCGGCCTTGACGCGCTGGGCGATGCGGGCCACGTCCATGTCGAGGCGGCGCAATTCGCTTTCGGGGATGGCGATGGCGATTTCCTCGCTGCGCGCCCCGCTCATGGTGACGCGCTCCAGACCGGCATCGAGCAGGCCGTCGCGGATGGTGCGGGCATAGGATTTGAGCACCCTTTCGGGAAAGGGGCCGCTGACCAGAAGGCGGGCGACCATCTCGTAGCGGGTGACCTGGCGGATCACCGGCGCATCGGCATCCTGGGGCAAGGTGGTGACGCCGTTGACGGCCTTTTCCACGTCCGACAAGGCCCTGGTCATGTCCGTGCCGTCCTTGAAGCGCAGGGAGATATAGGCATAGCCCTCGCGGGCGATGCCGAAGAATCCCTGAGTTTCATCCAGGCCGTCGATGAGCCGCAAGGCCGGCTCCAGATTGCGGATCACCGTCTTTTCCATGTCCGCCGGGGTGGCCCCGGCCCAGGTGACCTTCACCGAGATGCGCGGGATGTCCACGGTGGGGAAAAACTGCGTGTTGAGCCGGTTCAGTCCCAGATATCCGGCGATCAGCATGACGATCATCAGCAGATTGGCGGCGGTGCGGTGGGTGGCGAAAAAATGCACCAGCGCGCCGAAGGGCGAGAGGCTCTTTTCGTCCGCCGGTTTCATTGGCCCATGACCTTCGCCTTGCGGCCATCGCGCGGCCCGGCCATGCGGTTGACGATGACCTTTTGCGCCTCCTTCAGGCCACTGACCACGGCCTTGCCACCGGCATAACCGCGCAAGGTCACTTCACGGCTGGCGATGCGCCCATCCTTGAGCACATAGACGCGCGCGCCATCATAGACGGCCGCCTCGGGGAGCAAAGCAACATCCTTGAGCAGGGGGCCATCCATGGCGGCGGCAACGAAGGTGCCCGGCGGCAGCCAGCTTGCGCTGGCGGCGTCATCGAGGGCGGCAAAGATGTTCACCGCCCCCTGCCCGGCGGCGATCTGCGGCGCGATGCGCACGACATGGGCCGCAAGGCGGATGTCTCCATCACTGGTGCGCCAGGTGATACGCAGCTTGCGGCCGATGAGAGCCTCTCCGGCGGCCTTCAGGGCGCCATATTGACGCTCCGAGAGAGCCAGGCGCACCTGCGGCGGCTGCTTCGGGATCAGGGTAATCAGCTTGTCGGCTGGCGAGACCTGCTGGCCGGTCACGGCGGCGGCCTGGGCGATGACGCCATCGAAGGGGGCGCGCAAGGTGGTGTCGGCGAGATTGCGCCGGGCGCGGCGCAAGGCCCATTGCAGGCGCGTGACCGTGGCCTGCTGCTGGGCAAGGCGGGCGCGCGTGGCCTCCACATTGGCCTTGCGCTGGGCCAGGGCGAGGCGTCTTTGCGCGGCGCTCAGGCGGATCTTGTCCAGGGCGGCATCGGAGACCGCGCCGGTCTTGCGCAGCCTTTGCGTGCGGGACAATTCGCGCAAGGCCAGATCGAGCTGGCCCCTGGCATTCTTCACCGCGATGATTTCCAGATCGAGGCGCGCCCTGGTCTCGCGGCTGGCCGCCTGGGCCGATTTCAGCGCCGCTTCGGCCTCCTCGACGGCGGCGCGCAAGGGCAGATCGTCGAGACGCACCAGCATCTGTCCCTGCTTGACCGCCACGCCCTCGCGCAAGTCCGGCATGGTCGCGGCTATGCGCCCGGAGACCGGCATTCTCAGGATCGTCTGGTGCAGGGCTATCGCGCGGCCATAGAGCCGCCAGCGCGGATGGGCGCTGGTCAGATGCACCGGCTGGATGCGCACCGGCTCGATGGCCTCGCTGGCCGCATGGGGCCTGGGCCTGACGGCGGAGGCCATCATCATGCGCCAGCCCGCAAAGGCGGCGGCCAGGATCAGGGCCACCACGAAAAGGCGCAACAGCCGCCCCGCCCATGAGCGGCGCGGCGCGGGCGCACCCATGGCGGCCTGCACATCCTTGTTGTCCGGCATCTTGTTCATGGAGCGCACTTTATCGCCAAACCGGTTACGGCCAAATGAAAAAGGCGTAAATTTTTCCGCCATTCGCCGTTTGGCCGCACAGGGCGGGCATCTTAATCAACTGTCGCAAAGACCATCCTTGCCCCTGCCAATCACCCGCAGTGTCCCATGAGCTGGGTGATTGGCAGGAGGCGAGGATGGACGCGCAAGTGTTTTTGGACACTTCCCCGGCGCAAAGGGGCGGGTCTTTTTCATCGTTGCGGCAAAAGTCCGGCGATGGCGGCGCGCAGTTCATCGAGGCCGGTGGCCTTGCGCGCCGATGTCAGGTGGATTTCCGGATGGGCGGCGGGGCGGC